>JAKAGP010000084.1 GCA_021825785.1 Nitrospirota bacterium | reverse complement strand
TCTCCTTCTGGGGGTTTTTGACCTTTGCGCCGCTGGCTGCGCTCTACGGGGGGCCGGCGCTTGAGAGTTTTATGGCCATGCTGCTTAGGGAGTACCTGCCCTTCATCATTCTTCTTGGGGCCCTGTACGCGATATCAGGCGGGATACTGATCACGGGAAACGCGCGCGGCACGCCGGGGGGCAACGCGGCCATGCTGCTGGCCGGCACCCTGCTTGCCTCTGTCATGGGCACGACCGGCGCGGCGATGCTGCTGATACGCCCGCTGCTGAGGGCGAACGCCCACAGGGAAAACAGGACGCTCGTTGTGGTTTTTTTTATTTTCCTGGTGGCAAATATGGGCGGAGCGCTCACGCCCCTTGGGGACCCCCCGCTTTTTCTGGGCTACCTGATGGGAGTGCCCTTTTTCTGGACCCTCAGGCTGCTGCCTCCCATGCTCCTTGCAGCCGGCCTGCTGACGGGCGTCTATTACCTGGCAGACCGGCTGGTCTATAGATACGAGAGGCCGGGGGATGCCGGGCAAAAAAGGTCTTTCAGGATAAGGGGAGCGCAAAATTTCGTCTTTCTTCTCGTGGTGACAGGCGCTCTTATTGCGGGCGGGCATATGCGCCTTGGCCGGGTCGGCTTTCTCGGAGTGCAGCGGGAGGTTTCCTGGATAGCGCGGGACCTTCTGATTTTCCTGATGGCCCTTTGCTCGATGTTTTTTACGCCGCGGGATATCCGGGCTGAAAACGGGTTCACATGGTTTCCCTTGAAGGAAGTGGCCATGATATTTGCGGGCCTTTTTGTCTGCATGACGCCGTGCCTGGACATTCTGCAGGCTGGCCCGTCGGGGCGCCTGGGTTTTTTATTGGGGGCGGTGAACCGGCCGTCCCATTATTTCTGGGCAACCGGGGCGCTCTCAAGCTTCCTTGACAACGCCCCATCATATCTGGCCTTTTTCAAGATGGCGCTGGGCTCTTTCTATCCCGGCATGGAGGGGGGAAGGGCGGCCGGCCTTCTCATAAAGCAGCATCCCGCATACCTTGAGGCAATATCGGCGGGCGCGGTGTTTTTCGGGGCCTTCACCTATGTGGGCAACGCCCCAAACTTCATGGTGCTCTCCCTCGCCAGGGAATCCGGCGTGCGTATGCCGGGCTTCCTCGGCTATATGATAAAATGCTCGCTTCTGGTGCTTTTGCCCCTTTTCATCCTTGAGACGCTGATATTCTTCAGATAATTATCCTCCCTCGCCCTTACCTCTGGACCGGATTTCCGCTAGACTGTAAGTGGATACAACCATTCGAAAAGGAGCCTAAACCCCTCTGGTATCAGTTCCTGCACGAGAGGGAAAACCAGTTCACGTGGGAGTATCTTCAGCAAGGGCCATCCATCTGGAAGGTGAGGATCACAAAGACCGTGCGGGAAAAGGTGCCGCCCCGTTAGCGGCCGAGCGGTTCAGCGCGTCCGAAATAAAAAAACCCGGCGGGGCCGCCGCCGGGTTTTTTCTTACACCCAGTCCTCTTTACTTTGTCTTCGCCTCGTGATGCACCGGCGGGAAAGAGGGGATCAGCTTGTTGATGAAGAAGAAGAAGATAAAGGGCAGCATTCCCACTGTAACGGCCCCGAAGACGCCTTCCTTGAAGGTGGCGATGTTGTGCGGTATTATCGGTATCTTGTAGTTCATGAAGCCGTCGAAGGTAAGGGAGAACTCCTGGCCGCCGATGACCACGTTCCACCTCATCATGTAGACGCCGAACAGGACGAGGACCGTGGCAAGCACCGCCCTCCTCACCGTAAGCCCCGGCCACAGCAGCAGGATGAAGGGAATTATGTAGCCGCAGAGGTACTGTTTTATGAAGATGTCCACCCAGTCCCTCTGGTATATGACCGCCCGGAGGATGTCCCAGCTCTTGACCGCGGTGTAGCCCCTGAATATGAGGTCCAGCAGCTCCAGGGAGAAGGCGGCGATCATGAAGGCCACCAGGTACTTGGCGCTTATCCTGACCATCTCCACCTCGGTGGCGCGCAGCTCCGGAAGGGTATCGCCGGTTTTGAGGTGCCTGGCCAGCCTCTTCTTCGTAACGTGCTTCTTCCACTCCATGACCACCGTGTAGGTGAACATGCAAAGCGCGATGCCGGAGATGATCGCGCTCATTATGAAGATGACCGGCATAAGCGGCGTCATCCACAGCGCGTTGGCCTTGACGGAGCCGAATATGAAACCGGCATAGCCGTGAAGGAAGCACGCGGCGGGAACGCCTATGCCAGCCAGGAATTTTATGGCCTTGTGGTCCGCCTCCACCGCCTTCGGGCTTACGTCCTTCGCGCCCAGGGTAAGCACGCCGTAAAAGAAGCCGAGCAGGGCGCTCAGTCCGCCCTTTTTGCCAAGCTCAGCCGACCTCTGGACGAAGAAGGGCCTGTAGAGGAACCATATCTCCGAGCAGACGATCAGCGCATAGCTCAGATAAACGATACCGAAGGCCGAAATGGCCGACGTGAAATGCGGGGTCATGTAAATCTCAACGCCGCGCAAGGGCTGCTGCAGGTGGAGCATAAGCGGTATCGGAGCGCCAAGCAGAAGCGCAAAGGAGAAGACCAGGGCGAACTTGGCCATGTCCTTCAGCTCCTTCACCCCGAAGAGGTGGTAGAGCGAGCTGAGGACGAAGGCGCCAGCCACCAGACCGGTTAAAAAGGGGTACATCACAATCTGGATGCTCCAGGTGATAAACTCGTTGGGATAGACGAAACCTGTCTTCTGAGTCCATTCGAAGCCGTGTACATACCACTGGTGCATTTTTCCTACCTCACTATCCGGTCAAGCCCGAGATAGAAGACCTGGGGCTTGGTGCCGTATTCATCTTTTAGTACCGCGACCCTTTGCGTGGCTATCGTCTTTGTGACGGGATCGTTGAGGTTCGTGGGGTCGCCTATCTGCCTTGCGCCGAATGGGCAGGCAAAAACGCACGCGGGTTTAAGCCCTTTCGTGATCCTGTGATAGCACCAGGTGCACTTCTCCGCCACGTGGTATACCGGGTGGAAGAACCTGACGCCGTACGGGCAGGACATTATGCAGTAGCCGCAGCCTATGCACCACGTCCTGTCGACAAGCACGATGCCTTCTTTCGTGGAAAACGTGGCGCCCACCGGACAGTTCTGGACGCACGGCGGCTTCTCGCACTGGTTGCAGAGCTTGGGGACGAAGAACGCCTTGGTTATGTCGGCGGGGTTGATCGTCTTGCCCATCGGGTTGTCGGCGGTGAACCCGTCCCTTGCCGCATTGGGGGAATCGGCAAGCACCGTGCCGTTGTCCAGCTCTACATAGCGCTCCACCCACGTCCTTGAAACCGGCGCATTGTAGGGCACCTCGTTTTCAAGCTTGCAGGCGCGCACGCACATCCCGCAGCCCACGCAGTTATAAGTGTTTACCAGGAAGACCCACTTCTGGTTCTTGTTGGCGGAGCCGAGTATCTGGGCGGCCTCGCCCTTCGCCAGGAACCGGAAGGCGCTGAGCGCTCCCGCGCCGACGGCTGTGCTGCCCACTATCTTAAGGAATTCTCTTCTTTGCAGACTCATACTAATTGCCTCCAAGCACGGGACTATGAGGATTGTGGCAGCTTACGCACTCAATACCCGGGTTGTGCTGGTTGGGATCCAGAAATCCGGGCAACTGGCTCCTGAGCGACGTGGGATACGGCAGCTTCGTGTGGCACCTGAGGCACAGAAGCCTGCTCTTGATGATCTGCAGCTTCGGGGGATTGTCCGGATGGTTGATTGCCGGGCCATGGCAGTCCTCGCACTGTATTATCGCGTGAGGCGACGCCATTATCTGCTTGTAATGGCCGGGGTGGCAATCCTTGCAGTAATCCCTGCCCTTGTAGCCAACCCGGAAGTTGGCCCACCACGTCTCCGCTGCCTTGTTGTGCCAGCCATACATGTAGCCCCTCTCCCAGACGCCGAACTGCGGGGGCACCACGAAATGCCTGATTATCAGAATAGCGGCGACGATTCCTGCGACGACGTAAAGCGGTCTCCATACATGACTCATAGTTTAGCTCTCCAAACGCGGTCCGTAATCCGCAATTTTAGAATATATGACTGAATTTGTCTAGATAATTTTATTTATTAATTTATAAAATTCCATAATTATTAAATCAAATGATAATTATGGATTTAGGTTTTTTGTTCCTAAAAAATGAACAATTATACTCAAATTAAGAACGGAAGAAAACAGTATTTTCCCGCGATCTTTTACTTCAGCAGTTTGTCTGTGTTTATGCCGAGCCCGCTGACCAGCTCCGAAAGCTCCCTCACCCTGTTTGTAAGCAGCAGCACGCCGAAGACGGTCAGTATAAGGCCGCTGACGAGCATCACGACGCGCATGTACTTCATTATGCTCCTTGAGTAGCTCAGGAAGCTGTTCATCGCCAGGGCCGCCCCGAAAAAAGGCACCGCGAGGCCCAGGGAATAGACGGACAGCAGTTTAAGCCCGTAAACGGCGGAGCCCCTGGTGGTGGCCACAAGCAGGATGCTGCCCAGTATGGGCCCTATGCACGGGGTCCAGCCCGCGGCGAACGTCATGCCTATGAGGAAGGCGCCGACGTAACCGGCGGGGCGGCCCCTCAGGTGGAATTTTCTTTCCCTCATGAGGAAATTCAGCTTCAGGATGCCCGAGATAAAGAGCCCGAACACTATTATGAGGATGCCCCCGGCGATGCGTATCACCTTCTGGTAATGGAAGAACCACTGTCCGATGGCGGAGGATGATGCGCCCAGCCCTATGAATATGCTCGAAAACCCCAGGACGAAGGCGGCGGAGTTTTTCAGGGTAAGCCGCCTGATGCCGGCCCTTTCGCTTGAGGATGCGTTCTTAAGGTCGGTCAGGTTTTCGAAGGAAAGCCCTGTTATAAAGGAGATATACGAGGGGACAAGCGGCAGCACGCACGGAGAAAGAAAAGAGAGCAAGCCGGCCGCGAAGGCAAGGGGGAACGATACATCCGTCATCTTGCGCAGTCCTCCTCACTTCCCCTTATCATGCTTACCGCATGGGGGATCGCCTCAATTACGGCCTCAAGGGCCTCCCCAACGGCCTTCGGGCTGCCGGGCAGGTTTATTATAAGGCATTTCCCCCTGGTGCCGGCAAGTCCCCTGGAGAGCATCGCCCGTTTGGTCATCTTCATCCCGTGTGCCCTCATGGCCTCGGCGATGCCCGGCACCTCCCTTTCGATGACCGCCGCCGTCGCCTCCGGGGCGATGTCCCTTGGACCAAGCCCCGTGCTGCCGGTGGTGATGATGAGGTCGACCATCAGGGAGCGCCGGATGAGCATCTCCTTCAGGGTCTGGAGCTCGTCCGGGATCAGTTCGTAGTGGAGCACCCGGGCGCCGATCGGCGTGAGGAGCTTTGTGATGAGGGGGCCGCTTTCGTCGGTCCGAAGCCCCTTCGAGCCCTTGTCGCTCAGCGTTATTACGGCGGCCCTGATCATAGCGGTATAATCGGGTCGCCCTTTCTGACCCATCCCCCCGCGATGATCTTCACGAATATGCCTTCCCTGGGCATTATGCAGTCGCCCGTCTCCTTGTATATCTCGCATTTTTCGTGGCAGCGCTTTCCTATCTGCGTGACCTCGGCCAGGCACTGGCCTATCCTCAGCCTGGACCCTACGGGCAGAGCCGTGAGCGTCAGCCCCTCGGTTGTTATATTTTCGGCGAAGTCCCCCGGCTCATGGGCCCGGGCTTCCCCGTGGGCCGCCTCGGCCCCCACGGATGATTCCCCGGCCTTCACGGGGATGGTGGTCTTCCGGATGCTTTCAATCGCCAGCAGGCTCAGTTGCCTGTGCCAGAGCGGCGAGGCGTGGGCATCGCCTTCGATGCCGTGGTTTTCCCTTATATAGGCGCTTTGCACGGGTTTTTTCCTCATGCCCTTCTTTTCACTTATGTTAATGGAAAAGACCCTGCCTTCGGTCATCTATGAAAATCCTTTCCCCGCCGGGTTTTGTCCCGCCTTTATGATGCCGCCCCCTATTACGGTCTGCCCGTCATAAAAGACCGCGCTTTGCCCCGGCGCCGGCGCCCACTGCGCCTCTTCAAATTCCACCCGGGCGCCTTCGCCAACCGGATATACCATCGCCGGCTGTGGCCTCATCATGGAGCGCACCTTCACGGCGGCCTCGAACCCGCGCATCCACCGGTGTTCATCGGTGAGCCAGTTCAGGTCCTCCACCTCTATCGTCTTCATGAACGCCTTCTCCCTCGCGCCGGCGTAAACGGCGTTTCCGGCGGCGTCTATGCGGTAGACGTAAAGTGGGCGGGGGTCCTGCCCGCAAAGCCTGCCCCTGCCGCCGCCAAGCCCTTTCCTCTGTCCGATAGTATAGCCTGAAATGCCGGAGTGGGTGCCGATCCTCCTGCCAGCCTCGTCCAGGATGGGGCCTTCCCGCGGGCAGCCGGGCACAACCGCCTTTACCATGCCCATGAAGTCCTTTCCCCCGGCAAAGCATATCTCCTGGCTTTCGGGCCGGTTGAACACGGGAAGCCCCGCCTCCCTGGCCATCCTCCGCACCTCCCTTTTGTCAAGCTCGCCAAGCGGGAGAACCAGCCTCCGCAGCTCCTCGATTTCCTGGGCGTAAAGGACGTACGACTGGTCTTTCTTGCCGTCCAGGGCCGCCGCCAGCCTCATTGTCTGCCCGTCGCGGCTGATGCGGGCGTAATGGCCCGTGGCGATAAAATCCGCCCCCCTTTCATTGGCCGCCCCAATCAGCAGGGGGATTTTCACGTGCCGGTTGCAGAGGATGCAGGGGTTGGGCGTAAGCCCCTTTGAGTAGGCCAGGGCAAAGGGCTCGATCACCTTTTCTATGAAGATGTCCCTGGCGTCGACGACCGCGTGTGGGATTCCTATGGCGCGCGCCGTCTCAGCAGCGTCCGCCACGGCTTCAAGCGAGCAGCAGGAGCGCGGGTCCGCCGCCTCGCCCCCCCTGGTTTCGAACATGAGGAGGCTGAGACCTTCCACCTCGAAACCCTGATTTTTAAGAAGGAGGGCGGCAACGGAGGAGTCTACCCCGCCGGACATCCCGACCACGACCTTTTTTGCCATATTTTAATATTAACAAAATATTCTCAAGGGCATGTGATATCTAGAACCTATCTCAAAATCGCTTCCGGCTGCAAGAGGCTGAAATCGCAGCATACGGTGTCGCCAAGAAAAAATCGTCCTCAACGCAACGCTGTT
>JAKAGP010000083.1 GCA_021825785.1 Nitrospirota bacterium | reverse complement strand
CGGAGACTAAGCGGCCTGGGGAATTTTTTGCTCCTCGGCATCGGGGGTTCCGCTCTCGGGCCGAAGTGTATCCTTGAGGCCCTGAGCCCCTTCCATAACCAGAGGCCCGATAAACGGCAAAGACCGAAGGTCTTCATCTATGAGAATGCGGACCCCTTCACCCTCGAATCCATCCTCTCCTCGCTGGACATTAATAAAACTGGCATAAACGTGATAAGCAAATCTGGCGGCACATCGGAGACCATAGCCGCCTTCATGGTCCTCTATGACCTCATGGAAAAATCCATCGGCAGGGAGGCCGCGGACAGGTTTGTCCTCACCACAGACCCGGAAAAAGGAGACTTAAGGACGCTTGCCGGGAAAGGGATGGCCTCGCTTTCCGTCCCGCCCGGCGTGGGCGGCCGGTACTCCGTTTTGTCCCCTGTGGGGCTCCTGCTGGCGGAGGTGATAGGGGCCGACACGGAAGGCCTTTTGAGAGGGGCAAGGGACGCTCACGAGCTGTGCACGCGGGAGGAGTTCTGGGAAAATCCGGCGATAATGGCCTCTGTGCTCATATACGTCATGCAGAGGGACGAAGGCAGAAAGATAGACGTCCTGATACCCTATTCGGACAGGCTGAAATCCTTTTCCGAGTGGTATTGCCAGCTCTGGTCGGAGAGCCTGGGGAAGCAGGGCCGTGGGCTTACCCCTTATCCATCGGTAGGAACGACCGACCAGCACTCACAGGTGCAACTATGGATGGAGGGGCCTCAGGACAAGGTGGTGATATTCATAAGGGTAGAGGACCACGAGGCCGACTTCACGATCCCGGATGTCTTTGGCGGATACGGGAGCATGTCTTTCCTGAGGGGGCACGGCCTTGCCGAACTTATCAACGCTGAAGAGGAGGCCACGGAGCTTGCCCTCGCGAAAAACGGAAGGCCCAGCATGACCATAACAATACCAAGGCTGGACGCATATCACCTGGGGCAGCTTTTTTATTTTTTCGAGATAGTGACCGTGCTGACCGGTTTTTTCCTGGAGATAAACCCTTTTGACCAGCCTTCGGTCGAGGAGGGCAAAAGGCTTACCTTCGGACTCATGGGGAAAAAGGGGTTCGAGGACAAGAAAAAAGAAGTCGTCGAGGCGAGGGACAAGAAGAGCTGTTTTAAGGTATGAGAAAATTTGCTTGATAAACAACGTATTTTACTTTAAAATCTGCGCGAAGGGGGGAGGTTAGGGACATTTAGATAATCATTGGTCTGAACAATAAGGAAAGGGGGTGCTTTATTGATGAGGGACGCCAATGACGGCAGCATTTATGATTCCCTGAGAAGAAGCGGGGTATCAAGGCGTGAATTCATGAAGTTTTGCTCTCTTATGGCAGCAACCCTGGCCCTGCCCGCGAGCTTCGCCGGCAGGATAGCCGAGGCCCTAGAAAAGGCCGAAAGGCCACATGTGGTCTGGCTGGAATTCCAGGACTGCTGCGGAAACACCGAATCCTTTCTGAGGTCCAGCAAGCCAAACGTGGCCCAGCTCATCCTGGACACCATCTCTCTCGACTACCACGAAACCATCATGGCGCCGGCCGGCAAGCAGGCCGAAAAATCGCTTGACGATGTGGTAAAAAATCACAAGGGCAAGTACATTGCCATCGTTGAAGGCTCCATTCCCACCGGGGACGGCGGGGTCTATTGCGCCATAGGCGGCAGGACCGCCATGGACATTGCGAAGGAGGTATGCGGCAATGCCATGGCCACCATAGCGGTGGGGGCCTGCGCCTGGGACGGCGGCTGGCCCGCCGCCGCGCCGAACCCAACGGGGGCAAAGGGCGTAAAGGATGTGGTGAGCGGGATAACGCTTATAAACCTTCCCGGCTGCCCCGCCAACGTGGTGAACATCACCGGGACGGTTGTGCATTTCCTTACCTTCGGCAGTCTCCCCCTTACGGACAGCATGGGCAGGCCGCTGGTCTTCTACGGCGAGAGGATACATGACCAATGCGAGAGGCGGGCGCACTTCGACGCGGGGCAGTACGTGAGGCAGTGGGGAGACGAGGGGCACAGGCTTGGCTGGTGCCTCTACCAGATGGGGTGCAAAGGCCCAGAGACGTTCAAGAACTGTCCGACCGTAAGGTGGAACCAGGCAACGAACTGGCCGGTGGGCTCCGGGCATGGCTGCATAGGATGCGCCACACCGCGCTTCTGGGATACGATGACGCCTTTTTACAGGAGACTGGAGAACGTGCCAGGATTCGGCGTGGACAGCACGGCCGACAAGGTAGGGGCGGGGCTTGCCATTGTCACGGCGGCGGGTCTTGCGGCGCACCGCATCATAAGGGCCACGAAAACCAAAGGCGGAAAAGCGGAAACTCACGAGGAGGAGAAATAAGATATGCCAAAGATCGCTATTGATCCGATCACAAGGATTGAAGGGCATCTGAGGATCGAGGCGCAGGTGGACGGAGGAAAGGTCACGAACGCGTGGTCTTCCAGCACCATGTTCAGGGGGATGGAGATAGTGCTTAAGGGGAGGGACCCGCGCGACGCCTGGGCGTTCGCCCAGCGAATATGAGGCGTCTGAACAACGGTTCACGCCACCAGCTCCGTGAGAGCTGTAGAAAACGCGCTTCAGATCACGATTCCGGACAACGCAAGGCTCATCAGGAATATTATCACCGGCATCCAGTACGTTCAGGACCACACGATTCATTTCTATCACCTGCACGCGCTGGACTGGGTGGATGTCGTAAGCGCCCTGAAGGCCGATCCGGCCAAGACTTCCAAGCTGGCCCAATCCATTTCGGACTGGCATAACTCAAGCGCCGTTTATTTCAAAGGGGTGCAGGACAAGCTTAAGGACTTTGTCTCATCCGGCCAGCTTGGCATCTTCGCCAACGGCTACTGGGGAAATCCGGCATACAAGCTGCCGCCCGAGGCCGACCTGATGGCGGTCGCCCATTATCTTGAGGCCCTCGAATGGCAGAAGGACGTCATAAGGATACACGCCACTTTGGGCAGCAAGAACCCCCATGCCCAGACCTATCTTGTGGGCGGCATGGCCACCGCCATCGACCCCACCAGCCAGAACGCCATTAACATCGTTTCTCTGGATTTCATCAAGTCCCTTGCGCAAAAGGCAAAGACCTTCGTGGAAAAGGTCTACATCCCGGACCTCCTCGCGGTTGCCTCTTTCTACAAGGACTGGGCGGGCTATGGCGCGGGGGTCGGAAACTACCTCGCCTACGGAGAGTTCCCGAACGACAATATCTCGAACACCGCAAACCTCTTCCTGCCGCGCGGGATAATCAAGAACAAGGACCTGGGAAAGGTCTATCCGGTGGACCAGGAGAAGATCGCCGAGTATGTTGCCCACTCCTGGTACAAATACCCGCAGGGCAACGGCAAGTCCCTGCACCCATGGGAGGGGGTGACTGATCCCACCTACACGGGGCCCAAGCCGCCCTACGAGTTTTTGAACACCGATGCGAAATACACATGGCTGAAGGCCCCGAGGTACGAGGACATGGCCATGGAGGTGGGGCCCCTTTCCAGGATGCTGGTGGCCTATGCCTCCGGCCACCCGAGGGTGCGCGAGCTCGTGGGCCTGGTGCTGGGCAAGCTGCAGGTCGGCCCGGCCGCACTGTTCTCCACGCTCGGCAGGACCGCGGCGAGGGGGGTTGAGACGCTCGTGGTGGCTGAAAAGCTGCCCGACTGGATAGAGGGGCTAAAAGCCAACATCCAGAAGGGCGACTTGAGGATACATAACAACGAGAAATGGGACCCTTCGAGCTGGCCTTCGGAGGCCAGGGGCTACGGCTTCCATGAGGCCCCGAGGGGCGCGCTCGGCCACTGGATAAGGATCAAGGACGGGAAGATCGCCAAT
This sequence comes from Nitrospirota bacterium, assembly GCA_021825785.1. Next base: position 3,341 of record JAKAGP010000083.1, on the reverse strand, counting down.
TACCAGTGTGTGGTGCCAAGCACCTGGAACGGCTCGCCAAGGGACGCCAAGGGGCAGAAGGGTCCGTATGAGGCGGCCCTCATCGGCACGCCCGTGGGCAACCCGGAGCAGCCTCTGGAGATACTCCGGACGGTCCACTCTTTCGACCCGTGCATGGCCTGCGCCGTCCACGTGACCGATGTAAACAGGAAAGAGCTTTTGAAGATAAAAATAGTCTGAAAGGGAAGGAGGGCAAAACCATGACGGAGCGTAAGCGGGTATACATCTGGGAAGTCCCTGTCAGGCTCACCCACTGGGTGAATTTTTTCTCGATCATCGCCCTCTCCTTTACCGGCATCTACATCGGAAATCCCTTTCTTCACCCGCTGTCTGACAGGAGTTACACGATGGGGACGATGCGGTTCATCCACCTGGTTGCGGCCTATCTTTTTTTGATGATGATCGTCATCAGGGTCTACTGGGCCTTTGCCGGAAACCGTTACGCCAACTGGAGGGTCTTTCTGCCGCTCACGGAGCGGCAGAGACATGACCTCGGGGGGGCGACCAGGTATTACCTGTTCATGAGCAAAAAGCCACCCTACGCGGCCGGGCATACGATGTGCGCGGGCATCGCGTATTTCGTCTTGTTTCTCATGTTCCTGTTCCAGATATTCTCCGGGTTTGCGCTCTGGTCATACACCAGGCCCGTGCCGTTTTTCCACATGGTGCTCGGCGGCTGGATGCTTGGCCTGATGCACGCCGCTACGATAAGGTTCTGGCACCACATGGTCATGTATTTCATATGGGTGGTTGTGCTTATCCACGTATATCTGGCGGTCTGGCTGGACTCGGCTGAGCACAACGGGCTCATGGGCTCGATCTTCGGAGGATACAAGTTCATAACCGGCCAGGAATGGGAATGAGCATAAGCGTACTGGGGATCGGAAACCTCCTGATGTCGGACGAGGGGGTGGGGGTGCACGCCATAAGGGCGCTGGATGAGGGGTATCGTTTCCCCGGGGACGTGCGCCTCATAGACGGGGGGACCATGGGGCTTGATCTGCTTTTCTATATCGAGGGGACGCGCCGCCTGCTCATAATCGACGCGGTGAACGCGGACTTGCCCCCGGCCACGGTTAAACTTTACGAGGGGCGGCAGGTGCCTGCCGCCCTCTGCCAGAAATTCTCCGTCCATCAGATAGGCCTCCAGGACCTCCTTTTCGCCATGGACATCACCGGCAGTGCGCCTGAGGAGATTTGCCTGGCCGGCGTGCAGCCCTCGAAAGTGGAGATGGGGCTTGAACTGTCCGCCCCGGTCGGGGCGGCTATGCCCGCCCTGGTGGCCGCCGTGCTTGGGAAGCTCGAGGACTGGGGCGTGCGGGCAAAGGGTAAAACGGAATGTGTTTGGCCATACCATCAAGAATAATAGAGAAAAACGGCTTCGAGGCCACCGTCGACGTCTATGGGGCTAGAAGGAAGATCAGCCTTATGCTCCTGCCGGAGGAGGCCGCCGTCGGCGAATATGTGCTTGTCCATGCAGGCTTTGCCATCCAGAAGGTGGAGGAGGACGCCGCCAGCGACGCCCTCGGCTTTATCGAGGAGATACTGAGGGCCCTCGAGGCCGAAGAGGCCTGAAAAATATTCGCTTCATGAATTGTCTTTCTCTTATGGCCTGAAGATTTCGGTATCACGTTCTTTCTGCCGCTGCTGACCGCGTTCGGACCCTCTTTAACTTGTCTCTACATCCCGTTTGCAACCGGAAAATCATCACCGGCTCACCTATATCCGAACTCCGAACTATAAAAACGTGGCTGGATATCTACTTAAAGATGAAATTGACAAGTGAAGTGATTTTTTATTTAAGTTTCTTTTATAAATTGCCGATAGAGAAGGCTAAGGAGGGGTTATGCCAAACATAAACTCAACCGTGGATGCGAATAACGACGCAGGTCAAATTAATGGCTGGAGCAAATGGCTCGCTTCTTTTGTTAAACAATCTGCAGGAAACCGTGAGCACTGGCAGGGTGAAGACGTTTTGGGAAAGTCCTTGCCGGCTGTTCGTCTGCGCAAGGGCACACTTAATTAATTGAGGAGAAACTTATGATGGTCCACGCCTTTCCCGGATATGTACTCAGGAAGAAAGAGCATGATGAACACACGCAAAAGCCGATAAGCCCCCCGCGGGATTTCATATCCCGCAGACAGCGACGGCTCCTTGCATTTGCCTTTGTCCTGCTGTCCTGTTTTCTTGCCGCCAGGATTGCCGGCGCTCAAGCCACGGTTGAAACAACCTCTTCCACTCAATTTCTGTTTGGTCCGGATGCCCTGGACGGGGACCAGAATATCCTTTCCCAGTACATGAGGCTCAGCGTAACTCCGGTGGGAAAAGAGGTTTCCGTCACGGGCTATGGGAGGATATGGAAGGATTTCGGGGCCCCCGCCGTAAGATCGGATGACGGGCTTGGCAGGCTTTATTATCTTTACGCCGACTACGCGCCCAGCGCTGTTCTCTCTTTCCGCGCGGGCAGGCAGTGGGTCAACTACACCGCCGGCACCTCCATTCTGGACGGACTCACGGCAAACGTGGACTTGTCCCGAATAAGCCGGCTGCCGATAGCCGTAACCCTCTCAGGCGGAAGAAATGTCGTTTACTCCCTGGACAGCGAATACTCCCAGAGCGGAAACCTGTTTTTCGGCATGGACATCCACCTTGTGAACGTCAGACTGACTCAGCTCGGCTTAAGCTACGTGCAGACCTTCGACGAATATGACCGCGCCAGGCAGGAGTTCGGCCTCAACTTCAGGCGCGTCATAGGCATGGCAAGCCCCTATGGCGAGGTCCGTTACGACCGCCTGGACAATGTCATCGACGAGGCCACCCTGGGTGTGGATGTTTTCCCAACGGTAGACCTCATGGTGAAAGGGGAGTACTACTTCGTTTATCCCAAGTTCGACGCGACCGACATTTACAGTGTGTTTGCGGTCGACAAATATCAGGAATACCGCCTCAGGGCTGAATACAACCTCGAATCCCGCCTTAAAATTCCCGTGAGCGTGTTCGGGTCCTACTCCTGGCAGGATTACAGCGAGGACGATACCGCAAACGTGTTTACGATAGGGTCGAAGATACGCCCCGAGGACAATATCTCCCTGACCGCGGACGTGAGCGATCAGGAGGGTTTTGCCGGCCACCTGGTAGGGTTTGATGTCTCCTGCGATTACCAGCCGGTCAAAAAGCTGATGCTTTCGGGCGGCGCCCAGTTTGACACATACGAAAAGCCTGTCTTCATCACCACCATTCCGGATGTACAGAGCGACGATTCGGCCACGAGGCTTTGGATCGGGGCCGACTACAGCCTGAA
>JAKAGP010000082.1 GCA_021825785.1 Nitrospirota bacterium | reverse complement strand
GCCGGAGGGCAAGCGGGTGGAGTTCCAGATCCGCACGGAGGAGATGAACAGGGTCGCCGAGGAGGGCATCGCGGCCCACTGGAAATACAAGGAGAAGGGGCATATCAACCCCAAGGACGACAGGTACATCTCCTGGCTCAGGAACTTCATCCACGAACTGCAGGACATGCGCCATAGGCCGCGAGAGTTCATGGACGCCGTGAAGGCCGAGGTCGTGCCGGACACCATATACGTCTTCACCCCGAACGGCGACATCAAGGAGCTGCCCATGGGGGCAACCCCGGTCGATTTCGCCTACAGCATACACACCCAGGTCGGCCACAGGTGCACGGGCGCCAGGGTAAACGGCAGGATGGTGCCGCTCAAATACAGGCTCAACAACGGGGACACCGTCGAGATACTGACCCAGCAGAACCACGTGCCATCGCGCGACTGGCTTGGCTTCGTCATAACGCAGCGCGCGAAGACGAGGGTAAAACAGTGGATCAAGGCCGAGGAGAGAAAGGAGTCCCTGGAGCTGGGCACAAAGCTGCTGGAGGCCGAGATGAAAAAAAGGGGGATCCATCTGCAGGCCGTGAAAAACGAGCTGATGGCCGGCGTGGCCTCGGCTCTGGGCTTTCAGGAGATGGAAGACATGCTGGTGGCCGTGGGCTACGGCAAGCTGCCGGTAAACCAGGTGATAAACCGGCTGGCCCCCGGCACCCAGGAAGAGCCCCAGCAGGCCAGGCACGAAAAGCAGCACAAGGCCGTCGAGGAAAAGGGCATCACCATCACGGGCATGAGCAATATTCTCTACCACGTCTCCAAGTGCTGCTACCCCATCCCGGGGGACAACCTCGTGGGGTTCATAACAAGGGGCAAGGGCGTGAGCATCCACAGGAGGAGCTGCCCGAACTTGCCAACGCTCGCCGCGGACGAGGAAAGGCTCATCGCCGTCCAGTGGAAGACAAGCGAAGGCTCCATGAACTATGCCCGCATCGTGGTGGACACCATCGATCAGCCGGGCGTGGTGGCCGATCTCTCTTCCGCCATATCCTCCCTTGACATAAACATCCACCATATGGAGGCGGTCGTCACAAGCCAGACCCGGAAGGCGAGGATATCGTTCGTGCTCGAGGTGAGGGACCGCGCGCAGCTAAACTCCGCCACCCAGAAGCTCATGCAGGTGGAAGGCGTGATGAGCATAAGGAGATAGAAGCACGCCGGCATCAGGCATTGTGCGGATTTTCGGAAGGATGCGGGCGCTTATCTGCCGGATGACTGGACCGGCGCCGCCTGGGGCGCCTGTTCACACACGAAAGTCCCCAGTTCAGGTATTCCCTTCAAATCATGGGGGATGTTTATTTTCACCCTGCATGTCCTGTCCCTGTAGTGGGCGGAAAATGATGTCTTTCCCTCCCCCAAATCGGTGAGATATACCTCGCCGTGTTTTGCGACCAGCCAACTCAGACCATTTGGCCCCTTTAGGGAGGTTCCAGCCGGAAGAGGTTTGCCGTCGGGTGTTATGACCGTGATTATCGCGTCTCTTGATGCCTTGACGTCAAACCGCACGGACAAACCGCTCCGGTAGCATGGCACGACCGTCTTCTTCACGCTCCCGATCTTTGCGTCTATCGGCAGATCGGATTCCTCAAGCCTGAGCGTGTTTTCCATATATGGGTTGAGGCCGGGCAGAAGGATAAAGCCCTTTGAGTTTGTCCTTCCCGATTCCCTGTTGTTTACATAGACCCTTACGCCCGGAAAACCTCCCGCGGACGCAAGCGCGAAGCTCTGGTTGAGGCTCCGCGAAGCGAACAGTCCCTCTTTCAAATACGCGAGCCCGCCACTGATGCCGGCCCTGTACGAGGTCCCGCCGGATAAATTTGACAGTTCAAGATCGGCATTGTTGAACTCTCCCTCGCGGGTGACTTCGCCTTGAAAGCGCTGATCTGATTTTCCGGCCTCCGCCTGGAGCCTGTAGGAATAATCGGGGATGGAGGCCGTGGGGCCCTGCTGAAATTCCATGCTCGATTTGCTGGATTCCTTTTCAAACGATGTTTCGGCCAATATGCTTTTGTTATCTCCAAAACTGAAGACATAAAGCACCGTTACGGTGTAGGAGCTCCCGGAATTATTTAAATCTATGAAGGAGACGCCGAGGTTTCCGGGACCCAGTCTTATGCTGTAATTCGCCGTGAATATCCTTGCGTCGCCGGATTGAAAAAACTTCTGGAGCGTATATGACAGGCCAAAGCTGCCTGGCTTTCCCGCGCTGAAACCCGCATGGGCCTGAACCTGTTGCCTGAGAAGGTCCCGGGTATCCGGCCCGCCCTGTCCCGATCTCGTGGCCATTTTCACGTTGAGCCCGAAGTTGAATGCGCGGCCCGAATATTCATAGCCTGCCTGTCCCGCTCCTCCCCATCCTCCGTCATGGGCGGCGGCCGCCCCGGCCGAAAATACGCCAAGAGACGGCGCAAGGAGCACGCCCGCCGCCGAGACGAACTGCCTGTCTGCCGAAAGCTCCGTGTGCCCCTCCCCCGTGAAGACGTCCGTGAAGCCGTAACGGTGCGTGCCCGCCGCCATGAACCTTCCGTAATCATTGCTCCTGAGGCCGTAGTTTCCCCTCTCAAAACCGGCCTCGTAAGAATAATCGGACAGCCCTTTTTTCAGGAGCGAGGGGCTGAAATAATAAGGCTGCGTGATGACGTGCTCCCTTCCGAGGAGGTCCTTCACAACAAGCTGTATATCCCCCCTGCCGGAGACAACGGGCACGTTGAGCAGCTCGAACGGGCCGGCCGGGACCTTTTCGCTCAGGCTCCGCACATTGTTGACAAGCACGTCGACCGTTGTCGGGATTTCGGCAAGGCCGCCGACGGAGAGGGGCGGATAAGTGACAAACCCCGGGTATATGCTGAAATTGGTCGCCATCTGCGCCCCTCCGAAGCGCACGGAGTCCCCCATCGAACCGGGCCTGCTGACGCCGTCTCCGATCCGGTATGTCCTCAGCCGTTTTACATCATCTTTAAACCATGTGGTCTCAAGGCGGGTGATGCGGCCTCCGCCTCCGGTTTTATCTGCGAGAAAGCTGCACGTGCCAGCCCCGAAACGGTTGAAGACGCCCGCCTCGAAGAGCCCCGACAGGGAATTGGCCGTATCCGCTCCGCCTTCAAGCGAAAGATCGTAATTGAGGAAAAGGCCCCTGCCCGGCACGGGGGCGGCGGCATGTTGCCTTTTTTCGTTTATCAAGGCCGTCTCGAACAAGGACACCGGAGCTGTAATGTCAAGCTCCTGTTTTCCCCGGTCTATTTCGACTTTAACGCCCGGAAACGAATCCAGCCTGAAATATGCCCGTCCCTTGTGCTCGACGCCGCCCTTCGCCGGAAGGACAAACCGCCAGGATTTCAGGTTGTCCCCGGATATAAGGAAGGAGTCCCCATGCCTCAGGACTATTACCCCGTCGCTTACTTCCTCTCCGTTTACCGAGACGGCATAAAGGTCTTCCCTGAGGGCGGCGGATGCGAAAGAACAAAAAAACAACAGCGCAACCGCGCAGCAGAGAGCAAGGAAAGCCGGATGCCGGGCGGCGGGATGGTCTGCGGTCCCGCGGCGCACTACCGGGCTGTTGCCCTCAGTCGCCCCAGGTCAAGCCGCGTCTGCGTCTTTCTTGCATCCATATCCGCTTCCACGGACACCAAGCCTGAAGATACGGGGCCTTCCAAGTCCAGGACCCAGGAGCGTGCCTGCCCTGGAAGCACATAGTCCCCGATGGTCTTGTCGAAGACGGGCTTGCGGGCATTTCCGTCATAAATTTTCAGGGGTCCGACCTGCTCGTGCGTGTTGCCCTTGTTCACGAGCGTCAGCTTAATCCGTTTCTCTCCGGCCCTTTCCGCCTCCCATTGAAATTTCTCCTTTTTCTTCGCCACCGGTTCGAGGAAAACCGGCAGGCTCAGGCGGAGGGCCACGCCAACGGCACTTGGCCCCTTTCTGCTTTCGTCAGGCACCTCGCTTATGAACAGCCGGTAGCAGAGTTCAGTGTTTGCGCCGGGCGGTCTGCGGAGCGCTATGCGGATGATCTGCGTCTTCCGGGGCGAGACCGTTATGATGGGAGGGGCAGGGAAGATGTCCTCCGTTGGCGTAAGCACGTCCTTGCCGTTTTCTTGCTCCCACCGGAACGCCTCCACCTGGACAAGCGTGGGCGTGCCGGATGTGTTTGTGAGGTTGAGCGAAGCCATTGATTTGCCATGAGGGAATTCGACCTTTATCGGGCTTACGATGAAGCCCGCGGCAAGGGCCGGAGATGCGGGGAAAAACGCCAGGGGTAAAAGCGGCGCGGAGCGGCAGAGAAACAAAAAAATATAAAGGATGCCGGTTGGCTTGCCATTGAGGCCTGCCCGCCACAGCTTCGGGAAAATCCTGTCCTTTTCCGCATCGTGTCCCATGATTTTATTACAGGATTGGCGGTATCTGGATTGCCGCCCACGAGTGGGTCGATTTTCCGTGGTTAAGCGGCAGGTAAGATATCTGATCAAATATCCCGGATGCGATGGCGGGAGGGCCGTCATATGCAAGAGAGCCGGTGTAGAACTGAAGCACGAGCGGCACTGCCTCCTTTTTGTGGCCGGGGACAACCTCCCTTGCAAACGAAATTCTTTTTGAAGCCTCGTCCCAGCTTATCAAGACGGACGTCCCGGACAGGTCACCCGTCCATCTGTCTTTCTCCACCTCATTCTTTATGTTCAGGACGCCCTTCTCCCCGTTGGCATAAAAATCCCATTGTGTGTTTCCGATGTCCATCTGCCAAGCCCCTTTCTCCAAAGCTCAAGCGGCAGCGCTGAACTGAACTGCCGCCCTTATGTCTGTTTATTTATTAATAGCTGACCGTTACGGTCACCGTGTCGCTGTAACTGCCCGCAAGGGTAGCGCCCGGCGTTACCCCGCTCCATCCATAAACAGTAAGGGTCTGGTCAGCCCCGGTCCCGGTCCCGGCCTCCGAGGTGCCCCCCAAGTAAGTTCCGAAGGTATCGGAATCGCCCCATTGAACGGTCTGATTCGAGTCCTGATAAAGTATGTAGCTCAGTACGTCCTGGCTTCCATCAACCATCTTCCGGCCAGTGTTATCATGATGCTGGCCGGCGTCCATGGAAATATGATAAGATGCACCGGACGATACGTTCACGGTTACAGTCGCGGTAGATTGATGGGCATCCCGAAAAGACCCGAAGTCCAGCGGGGTCACGTTTATAGTCGCATACGGCGTGACCGTCGCCGTAACGGGCATTGATGCCGTTACACTTGTAGCCCATGCGCCTGCCGGCGCAAGCAGCGCCGCCGCCACTAACGCCAAAAACATCACCCTTAAATTCTTCATCTGGATCCCTCCTGTAAGGATTTTTTGTTTTTAACCACCAAGTCTCCCTTTTCCAAAAACCCTGCCGCCTTCAAAACGCCCATGCTCCAACCCTCACTCCGTCAATACGTGAGCGTCACGGTTATGGTGTCGGAATATGTTCCAGCTCCCGGCAGCGGGGACTGGCCCGAAAATATCCTGCCGTAGACGGTATTGACCTGGTCCGCCCCCGTTCCCGTTCCGCCCACCGTGATGGAGCCATTCGTGCCGTCCCCCCAGATATTGATATGGCCGGCATCCGTGTAAAGGTTGTACATGAACCCCTCCGTGCCAATCAGGAGATGCCGGGTCGCGAAATTGCCGGACGCCCCGGAGGAAAGCGATAATGACCAGACCGTCCCGGATGTGCAGTTTACCGTGATGGACGATGTGGCGTCCACGTCCGAGGAAGCCGGCAGCGTCACGGCGCCGAAATTCATGGGCGTGGCACTCAGGGAACATGCGTCCAAGGCCGTAACGCTCGCCTGGAAAGTGGCGGTTTTGGTGAAAGCGCGGGCATGTCCGGGCAAAAGACAGAAGGCCACCGCGAACAATAAAAAAAACCGTTTCACCCTCAGAGTCCCCATGTTTGCTGTCTTCACATGGGAAGCTTACATGTGCGCCCCTGAAAAAATAAATCGCCCGGAGGGGCTATTTCCGGGGGATGGGCCGGAAATTTTTCTGTTCCCATTTTTTGCCGTTTTGAGAATAATAGAGCGGGGAAAAACGTAAGGAGCGCGATAAAAAGTGTCCGCCATGACTTCGGGAAAAACCGGGGAAACCCTTTTCATAGCGGTTTTCTCCGCTTTGTTTTTTTCATTTGCGGCGTTTTCTTTTTTTGCCGCTTATAATTCCCCCTCCGCCGGAATGGACGCGGCGTGGGACAGGCAGGCCCGCGCATGGAAAGTGACTTCCGCGGCGTCATGGGCCCCCTTCGAGAAAGGCGACATTATAGAGAAAATCGGGGGCATGAATGCGGACCGCCATCACCTGCTTAAACATATTGCTTCGTTGAGGGACAGGCGGGACGTACTCGAATGGTACCGCGCAAGAAAAGAGACATTCGAAAGGCTGGAGTCGTCCCCTGCCGTCTTCCTTATAAGGCGGCAGGGGGTTGAAATGCCCGTTGCCGTATCCGCGCGGCAGGCAGGCTTTTCCTTTCTCGGCGAGGGCCAAACAATTGACCTGTTTGTAACGGGACTCCTGTTTTTCCTGATTGGCACCGTAGTCGTGTGCCGCAGGGGCATTGAAGAGAAAGGCCTGGTTTTCTTCCTCATGTGTTTCTCGATGGGTGTGGCTGCAGTTTCATATGATATGTCGGTATTGCCCCTTTTGGTCCTCCCCCCGTCCATCCTTTTTGCGCTTAATATCATAAACGCGCTCAGTTATCTCCTGGGCTTTGCTTTTCTCGCGCACCTCTCCATGCTCTTGCCCGGGGAGAGGCATCTCCCCAATCGGCTCCGTCTTTTTATGCCCGTGTTTTATGCGGCGGTCACGGCCATCGGGGCCAGCCTGCAGCCAATGGTGATCAACGCCGCGGCCTCCGGGCTGTTCGCTTTGTCCATGTTTTCTTTTGGCGCGGGTTATATCGGGGCAAAGAGCACTCTTGAAAAACAGCAGATGAAATGGGTGTTTGCCGGCGTCTGTTTCGGCCTGCTGCCCAATATCGTTTTAAGCATCCTGCCGCTGGCCCTGGCCGGCCGGCAGCTTGCCCCGATCTCCCTGACGGCAATGTTTTTTGTCCTGATACCTTTTTCGATGGCTTTCTCGATCCAGAAATACCGGCTCCTGGATATTGACAGCCTGCTGGAAGGCACATTCCTTTATATGCTGGCATTTGCCGCCATCGCGGCGTCCGATCTTATTTTTTTGGAAGTGACGAGCAGAAATTTAGGCGCTGCCGCCGTGCACCCCACGGGCGGAATGCTTTTATCTTTAGCCCT
>JAKAGP010000081.1 GCA_021825785.1 Nitrospirota bacterium | reverse complement strand
TAATGCCATTGTTAAAAACCAGACTCCGTGGCAAGCTGATTTTTCAACTTGCTTAACCCCAAATAACCCTTGACAAAAATCACAGTTGCTCAAGGGAGAGGAGATAACAGCCTTCCCCGCCCTCTCAACCCTGTGCCCCTGCCATCTTCCCCAGGAAAAACATAGCCTTATTTTGGGGCTGCGGCCCAACAACCCCCGTGCATCAAGGGCGGGCGGGTGGGTTATAATAAGCCCATATGTCTGAAATCAACTCCCCGGCAGGCCGAAGGGAATTTTTCGACCTCGCAAAACCATACTGGAAGCGCATGGCGCTTGCGGTTTTTATCGGCCTTTTAATCTCCGGGTTGAGGGGCGCTCTTGCGTGGCTCGTACAGCCGGTCACGGACGGCATCCTGGTAAAAAAGAACGCCGGCATCCTGGCGCTCATACCGGCGGCCATAATGCTCATATTCTTCCTGAGGGCCGTCTTCCAGTTCCTCTACGAATACCTGATGCAATCGGTGGGCCAGAAGCTGGTGGCCTCGATGCGGGGCAGGCTGTATGATCACATACTGGAGCTGCCGGTAGCCTATTACAACGACTCATCGAGCGGCGAGCTGATCTCGCGCGTGGTAAATGACACGGGCGCAGTCCAGAATATCATAGCGCTTACCCTGAAAGAGCTCTTCGTTGAGGCGGCCACGACCATCTGTCTTATCGGATACGCCTTCTGGCTGAGGTGGGACCTTACGCTTATGGCGATTTTCCTGCTGCCCGCGGCCTTTTACGGCGTCGACAGGATCGCCAGGCGCTTAAGGCGGATAAGCATGCGCATACAGGAAAAGGCCGCGGACATAGTGGAAGACCTCTCGGAGAGTTTCACCGGCATAAAGGTAATAAAGGCGTTCGTCCGGCAGGGGATGCAGAAAAAGCGCTTCGAGGAGCGAAACCGGGATTTTTACAGGGAAAACATGCGCTCCGTGAGGGTGGCCGGGCTGGCGACGGCCGTCATGGAACTGGCCGGCGGCGCGGGCGTGGCCTTCGTCCTCTGGTACGGGGGCCGGCTTGTGGTTAAGGGGCAGCTCACCGCAGGCGGTTTTACTTCCTTTCTGACGGCGATATTCCTTGTTTACACCCCGGCAAAGAGGCTCTCCAGGGTAGCCGCTGAAATACAGAAGGTCAGGGCCCCGCTCGAAAGGGTTTGGGAGATATTGCGGCTGCGTACGGAACCGGAAGGAGGGGAGGCGCTGCCCGTGATAAATGAGGCTTTGGAGTTCAAGGACGTCTCTTTCTCCTATCCCGGCAGCCCGCAGAAGGCCCTGGACCGCGTCAGTTTCAGGGTGGCAAAGGGCGAAATCGTCGCCATCGTGGGAGAAAGCGGAAGCGGCAAAACAACCCTGGCCAACCTCATCCCCAGGTTCTACGAGCCCTCCGGCGGCATTATCTCGATTGACGGCGCCGATATATCGAAGGTGAGCCTCGTATCACTTCGGTCTCAGTTCGGCATGGTCAGTCAGGATGTGGTGCTTTTTAATGATTCCATAAGGGCGAATGTAGCCTTCGGCAGGCCGGACGCGCCGGAACCGGAGATAATAAATGCCGCCCGGGCGGCATATGCGCATGATTTCATAATGGAACTGCCGTCCGGCTATGACACCGTCGTGGGAGAAAAAGGGGCAAGGCTTTCCGGCGGGCAGAGGCAGAGGCTCTCCATAGCCCGCGCCATCCTGAAGAGCCCCCCGATACTCATCCTGGATGAGGCCACATCTTCCCTCGATTCGGCCAGCGAGCAAATCGTCCAACTGGCGCTCGAAAACCTGATGAAGGACCGGACCACGATCGTCATCGCCCACAGGCTCTCGACCGTCAGGAAAGCCACCAGGATACTGGTGATGGAAAAGGGCAGGCTCCTGGCGGCCGGCACCCATGAAGAGCTGCTCGAGGGCTCCTCGGTTTACAGGAAACTCTATTCGCTTCAGTTCGGGACACAGACGCCGGGATGAGGCTCTCCCTGATGATCACCCGATGATGCGGCGCTCCACCAATCTCGTGTCGCCGGATGCGGAGGCGGGACCGTTTAAAACCTGGATATTTCTCTTCTTCGGCCTGCCCCTGTTCATGTCTCCAATATCCACTTCTGGCGCATCCATCTCCAAGGTCCTCTTTGCGGTTTGCTGGCTCGCGGGCGGCTACTTTCGCAATTTGCGCAAAGCAACCAGCCGCCCGTGGTTTTGGCCCGCAATGGCAGTAGTCGCGATAAACCTGCTTGGCATGCTCTGGACAAGCGACATTTCGCGGGGGCTTAATATATTATCCAAACTGAACTGGGTGTTCTTCGCCGTGGCAGGGGCGGCCCTGCCGTGGAAGCGCTCCGGTTTTGTCCTGACTGTGCGCCTGTTTCTGGCCGGCCTGCTCGTAAACGCAGGCATAGGCGCACTCCAGTGGTTCAATCTCTATCCCTGGCATCCGCTTGATCCTCTCACAGGGCCGGTGGGCTACGCGGACCACATCTTTTTGAGCATGGCCCTGGCCAACGCCCTCCTTTGGCTCGCTTATGATATAAAACACAGGATTGCGCTGCCGCGCGCCCTGAACATATTCCTGGCTGCGCTGTTTTTCCTCCAGTTGATAATCACCATCGGGCGGGCGGGGCAACTGGCTTTTGTGCTTCTGTTTCCCGCGGCGCTGTGGATGCTCTATCCGGGGCGCTGGCGGAAGTGGGCGATTGGGGTGGCAGGGCTTGGAATTGCCGGGCTGGTTTTATCCCCGGTGGTTCAAAACCGTATCGGTCAGGGCGTAAATAACCTCGAAGCATATCAGGCGGGCAATGTGGACACTTCACTCGGTCTTCGCCTTGTGTTCTGGCAGGGGGCGCTGAAGATGGCTGAAGAGCACCCCATCTCGGGCGTCGGAACGGGAGACTACAAGATTGAGATGTCCCGCCTGCAGAAGCTTCACGCCATTCCTCAAACCCCGGGATATCCGGCTATCGATCACCCTCATAACAGCTATCTTGCCTATCTGGCGGACCTGGGGCTGCCAGGGTTTCTGGCGCTGCTCTGGTTTCTGTGGACGGCGACGTCGGAGGCCTGGCGCTGCCGCGGACAGCCCGAGGCATGGTTTAAACTCTGCTATATGGGCATTTTCCTGCTTGGAAGCCTTACGGACACACTGATATGGGGTTTCGACAACGCCATTGCTCTTGGGATTATCGTTGCGATTCCCGCCTGCCTGCCTGCCGGCCGCCAATCGGCTAGCCGTTTGCAGGGCCGGCAATGAACTATCTGCGCCTCATTTCCCGTAATACGTTCCAGGCTGCCCTGGACAGTCTCCTGCTGAGGTTTTTTGCAAATCGTGGAAAGGGGAATAAAGCCGGGGGCAGGGAAAAAGTATGCCTTCTGAGACTTGACGGTCTTGGGGACGTCGTGCTCTTTGTTGACGCCCTGCGGGGTTACAGGGATTTGTTCGATACGAAGGACTACGAAATCACCTTTATAACCGAGGATTGGATCGCCCCCCTGTTTGAAGGATGTCCGTACCTGGACAAGATTACAGGCTGCGACACGAGGCGCTTCAAAAAGGATTTAACCTACCGGCTGAGATTTCTTGCCGCCATCAGGAGGGAAGGCTATGACGTATTCATAAATTCATGCATAAACAGGGAGCTGCTCTATGGCGACATCATGGCCCATGCCAGCGCCGCCGGGCGGACATACGGTTTTCAGCCGGGCCATGGGCAGGCATGCGAGAAGGTTCTTGGCAGCCGTTTTTATACGGATCTGGCCGCGCGTCCCGCCCGGGACATGCACGAGACGGAAAAAAACGCGGCGCTGGCGGGCCTTGTTGCGGGCAGGACGGTCAGGCCCGGGAAACCCCGCATGGACTGGCACGGAAGGCCGGACAAAACCGGCTATTTCGTCATCGCGCCGGGAGCGAAAGACGCGGTAAGGAGATGGCCCGAAGCCCGCTTCGCCTCTCTCTGCGGCATCCTATACAGGCAACTGAAACTGGCCCCCGTCATCATCGGCGGGAAAAACGATTCGCGGATTGCGGATGCAATCGTAAAGGCGGCCCCCAAAATCCCCTTCGCCGACAAGACGGGTAAGCTGGACTTGCCAGCCTCCGCCCGTGAGATCTCCGGGGCCCGTTTTTTAATAAGCAACGAAAGCGGCCCGGCGCATCTGGGGGTTGCAACGGGTACAAAGACATTCGTGATAGCCTCCGGAAATTCCTTTGCCCGGTATGTCTCGTATCCTGAACATCTGGGGGTGGACCAGATCGTGATTCACCAGGGCGACACGGCGTGTTTCAACTGCCATGGGAACTGCGTCCACAAAAACAGAGGGATTTTCCCCTGCATCGAAAATATCACTGTCGAACAGGCGGCGCAGGCCGTGCTTGAGAATCTGAAGCCGGAGACCGCGCGGGGCCTCTGATCATCCCGCCCCGGCTTTCCGGTTTCTCTGCAACTCCAGGAGTTTCGCGTATTTGAAGAAAGACCCGCCGGCCTTCAAAAGCGAATACACCAGGCCGTCAAACCCGTCCATAAAACCGAGCTTCAGCGCGTAAATCCTCACGAACATCCAGATGCCGTGAAAGGCGGGAGTCATCGCATTCGCGCGTATTCCCCTGGCAAACATGTCGTCCGCTATAATCGAGGAATACCTGTCCATCGTCTCGATCATATCGGCGTATCCCTCGAAACAGAAATGCTCTATGGGCGCGCCGATTTTACCCTCAACACCCCGCGTCCGCCACTTTTCGTGGATTACCGCGGTGAAACCGCCCTTTTTTCTGTTTACGAGGCGCGTCTGCCAGTCCGGCCACCAGTCACCGCGCCGGAGCCATTTCCCGTGAAAGAAGTTCTTCCTGGGAAAAGCGTATGCGTCCGCAACCGGATGTTCGAGAATCTTTGAGATTTCCACCGCCGTGTCCTCCGGCAGGACTTCATCGGCATCGACTATGAGCACCCAGTCGTTTGAGCATTTGTCCACGGCGCTCTGCTTTTGAGGGCCGAACCCCTTCCAGTCCTCCCTGTATACCCGGCAGCCGAAGCCGCGGGCAATCGACTCGGTCCCGTCATCGGTCTTCGAGTCTATGACAACGACTGTCTCTTCAAAACCCGTAAGGGAGCCGAGGCATCTTTTTATGCGGCGCTCCTCGTTATAGGCTATGATGCACGCCGAGGCCCGTATTCCCCCCCAATTGCGCATCCCTCAGATTTCCTGCCCCATCAGATTTCCTGCCTTGTGATGCCGTTTTTGCATCTGTATTGCCGGCCGGCCAGAACGCCGCTCAGGATTTTTTCATTTATTTCGAGCCTGGACTTGTCGTTTTCCTCATGCCAGAGGTGGAAGCACAGGGCCATGAATGGATGGGTTTCCCTTTTCAGTCCATACCTGTAAAGCCTGGCCACAAGCTCGGAGTCTTCCCTCCCCCAGCCGGTAAAATCCTCATTGAAGCCGTTCACGGCGATAAGATCGTCCCTGAAAAAACCCATGTTGCAGCTCCTGGTGCCCTTCAGCCTGCCGTCCCTGAAGGCCGGAAGAAATGACATCCTCAAAAGATGGTGCGAATTCTTTATCTCCCCATCCAGAAAAAGCCTGAAGAGATAACTCTTCCTTGCCGCCATGGAAGGATCAAAAGAGCCGGATATCCTTTTGCCCAGAAGCAGCCTTTTCCCCTGGAAAAAAAATTTTTTCCGGGCAAGAGACGCATGGTCCGAAACAAAATGCCTTTCAGGCACACAGTCGCCATCCAGGATGACGATGTAGTCCCCGCTGGATTTCTTGATGGCCTCATTCCTTATCTTCGCGGCCCTAAAACCTTTGTCCTCGTGCCATACATGCAGCAGCGGGCAGGGCAGGGACCTGCGCCACTCGTCAATGAGAGCGCCGGTTTCGGGGCCGGAGCCGTCATCCGCTATCAGCACCTCGTCCGGCCGCTCCGTTTGGATCCTCACCGCTTCCAGGACTTTTTCCAGGTATACGGGTTTATTGTAGGTGACGATGATAAGGGATAGCTTCAATCAGTAGCTTACCTTTTGCAGTACCGCCTTAATTGAGCCTATCTTGACCTTGCTTTCGAGCATGACGGGCATGCGCCTGGCGTCGTCCGTAAGCCAGATGTATATATCGCCGTGTCTGCGGAATATCCCGCTGGACTTCATGACCGGCCTTATCACTATCGTGTTGAAAGTCCCGGCCCAGGTCTGGACGCGCTCCTTCCGCAGGACCTGGACCTCCACGTTCCAGACCTTCTCATCGTCAAAGATGGTCACATGGACCGGCCTGCCGACCACAAGCGGCAGGGTCCTTACATAAAAGAAGCTTTAAAGGGGGTCCATCACGCCCGCCGGGGTTTTGAAATCCTTTTCCTGTTTGCCGGGTCTGCCCAGATAATCGATGTAGGCCGTCACCTTCCTGCCGTCAAGGCCCGGGAAAATCACCCCCAGGTCCTTTACGTGACTGCCCTCATGGGACTCGATCCTGTAGGAAGCGGAGGCAAACGTGTTCGGTTTTGTAATGCTCTCGATCATGTCCCTCACCTTGTAAAAGACGGAGATATAATCGGCCGACTTCGCGGTGGAGACTATCCTGTAGCCGCCGTTGCCGTCCCTGGAGATGGAAAGCGTGGATGTGCCCGCATATACGCCCTCCCAGGAAAGCTCGTAGGTCAGCTTTTCAGGCACCGCAATAGGAAGGCTGTACGCGGAGCGGCACAGGAATCCGGCCGGCATCAGGCTGAAAAATAGAAAAAGAAAACAAAAGGTGAAAACATATTTCATCGATATTATATTATACTAAACGGATGCTTATAATTCCTGCCATAGACCTGCGCGGGGGCAAATGCGTGAGGCTCCTGCAGGGCAGGGCCGAAGACGCCACTGTGTACTCCGACAACCCGGCGGAAACAGCCAGGAGATGGGTGTCGGCGGGGGCGGAGCTGCTGCACATAGTGGACCTGGACGGGGCCTTCTCCGGCTCCCAGGGGAACCTCGAAAGCATAAAGGCGATCAGGCAGGCAGCCGGTGCCGCCATCGAGGTGGGCGGCGGCATAAGGACCATGGAGACGATAGACCTGCTGGTGTCGCTCGGCATAGAGAGGGTCATCCTTGGCACTGTGGCCGTGAAGGACCCAAATTTCCTGAGACGGGCCTGCGAAAGACATCCGGGAAGGATAATCGCGGGCATTGACGCAAGAGACGGCAAGGTGGCCGTTAAAGGCTGGGTGGAGACAACAGGCGAGGATGCGCTCGGGCTTGCCAAAAGGATGAAGGAGGCGGGCGCGTCGGGCATCATCTATACCGATATCTCAAGGGACGGCATGCTCACGGGGCCCAATTTCGCGGCCACGCAAAAGATGGCTGAAAACGCGGGCCTGCCGGTGATCGCCTCGGGCGGCATCTCCAGCATC
>JAKAGP010000080.1 GCA_021825785.1 Nitrospirota bacterium | reverse complement strand
TTATGATATTTGCGACCTCAAGGAAGGTCCCAACAGGCGTTGCCAGCACGACGAGATCAGCCCCTCTTACGGCCTCGCTGGGGTCAAGGCAATAGGAATCTATTATCCCTTTTTCCAGGGCCCTCCGGAGGTTTTCCTCCGTCCGCCCGTAACCGGATATCGTTGCTGAAATGCCTTTTTTTTTCAGGGCAAGGGCCAGGGAGGCCCCCAGGAGCCCGACCCCCAGAATTGCCGTCTTTTCAAAAAACATTTTTTTGCTTTTTTTTATTAAATATCTCTGCCAACGGCTTTCGCCACCGGCTTGAGTTCCTTCATTAATTTTTTGAAGGCATCGGGTCTCAGGGACTGCTCGCCGTCAGAAAGCGCCTCTTCCGGGTTAGTGTGGACCTCTATCAGCAGACCGTCCGCTCCGGCCGCCACCGCGGCCTTGGCCATTGCCGGTATATGCTCCAGCACTCCGACCCCGTGGCTGGGGTCCACGACGACGGGTAAATGGGTAAGCTTCTTCAGCACGGGCACCGCGCTTAGGTCCAGGGTGTTTCTTGTTGCGGTCTCAAATGTCCTTATGCCCCTCTCGCACATTATCACGTTATGGTTGCCCCTGCTCATTATGTACTCGGCGGACATGAGCCATTCCTTTACGGTGGCGGCAAGCCCTCTTTTAAGGAGAATCGGCTTCCTGCTCTGGCCAACTTCCAGCAGGAGCCTGAAATTCTGCATGTTCCTTGCGCCTATCTGTATTATGTCCGAATATTTTTCCACGGCCTCTATGTCCCTGGGGTCCATGAGCTCAGTTACGATCGGAAGCCCCGTTTTCTCCCTGGCGGCCTGAAGATGCTTGAGCCCTTCCTCGCCAAGTCCCTGGAAGGAGTAGGGTGAAGTCCTTGGTTTGAAGGCCCCGCCCCTGATGAAATTGGCCCCCGCGGACTTTACCTGTTTTGCGATTTCAAGCATCATCGTCTTGTTCTCGACAGAACAGGGACCAGCGATAACGCATATCCTCTTTCCGCCAATGGACATGCCCTTGCACTTGACAACGGTGGATGTTTTTTTGAATTCCCTGCTGGCCAGCTTGTATGGTTTCAGTATGCGCATCACGCTCTCGACGCCCGGTATGGCGCGAAAAGAGTCGTCCGTTTCCTCGGTTACTTTCGACGTGTCGCCGATGACCCCGATAACGGTCCTCTCCGTGCCCTTCGATATCTTAGACGTAAGACCAAGACCTTCAAGTTTTTTCGTGATGTGTTTGAGCTCCTCTTCAGAGGCGTCGCGCTTAAGTACGATTATATCCAATTTATCCTCCCAGGTTTTTTGAAATTTATTTTCAGACGTTTTTTTATTTTTTGGCTCCGCGGATATTTTTGCTTTTTGTTTTTTTCATCGAATTAATAAACCTTCTGTTTTCCTCCGGCAGCCCTATGGTGACGCGGACGGCTTCCTGCCCGGCGGGCCTGATTATAACCCCTTCCTTCAGCAATGCGTCAAAAAGGCCCTGCGCGTCACTTACGCGTATATAAATGAAATTGGCCTCCGTCGTCACATACTCATAGCCGAGCGCGGAGAGTTCCCTGTACAGAAATTCCTTTCCCTGCTCATTGATCTCCCTGGAGCGGCTGACGTGGGCCGCGTCATCGAGGGCCCGCAATGCCGCCGCCTGGCCCAATGAGTTGGCATTGAACGGTGCCCGTACCCGCTCCATCTGTGCCAGTATCTCGCAGTGGCTTATGCCGTATCCGGTCCTGAGGCCGGCCAGCCCGTATATCTTGGAGAACGTCCTCAGTATAAGCACGTTCTTGCCTTCCGAAAGATATTTCATGCTGTCAGGGTAATCCCGGCTGGTGACGTATTCTATATATGCCTCATCGATTACGACCAGTACATCGTCCGGTATTCCGGCGAAAAAACTGTCATATTCCAGCGTGTAATTTATCGTTCCTGTCGGGTTGTTCGGGTTCGCTATGAAGACCATTTTTGTCTTGGGTGTTATGGCCTGAGCCATGCTCGTCAGGTCATGTCTCAAAAGACCATCAAGCGGTACCTCGACAGCGGTTGCGCCCTGAAGCGTGACAGACATGGAATAGACCACGAAAGAGGGGGCCGCCATTACGGCCTCATCTCCCGGCCTCAAAAAGGTCCTCGCGGCAATATCGATGATCTCGTTCGAGCCGTTGCCAAGGATCAGGCATCCGGGATCTGTGCCAAGGGTTTTTGAGAGTTTCTTTTTAAGATAAAAGCCGCTTCCATCCGGATACCGGTTTATCCCCTTTTTTGAAAGCTCGGAAATCACCGCTTCCAGGGCAAGCGGGGAGGGGCCAAGGGGGTTTTCGTTCGAGGCCAGTTTTACAGGGTCCTTGATGCCAAGCTCGCGCTCAAGCTCCTCCATGGGTTTGCCCGGGACATAAGCCTTCACTTTGAGCACGTGGTCAGGGGCTTTTATCATCGTCCACCATCGGATATGAACCTAGTATCTTCAGATAAAGGCAGTCTTTTTTGATCGCCTGTATGGCCTTGCGGAGCGGCTTGTCCTGGATGTGCCCCCGCATGTCCACAAAGAAAATATATTCCCATGCCTTTCTCTTGGAAGGGCGCGACTCAATTTTTGTAAGGTTTATGCCCCCCTTTTTAAGCGGAGCAAGGATATCATAGAGCGCTCCGGGACGGTCCTTCACAGAGAACATTATAGATGTCTTGTCCCTTCCCGTCCTGCCGGGCTGCACCTTGCTTATTACGAGGAAGCGGGTAAAATTGTGTTTTCCGTCCTGGATGTCCCCGGCTGCGAATTTAAGGTTGTAGATCCTCGCCGCCGCCTCGCCGGCAATCGCCGCGGCCTCTGCGTCGCCGGAAGCGATCTCGGCCGCATTTGCCGTACTCGATGCCTCTACAATGGGGACCCCGGACATGTTCTTTTCAAGCCATCCCTTGCACTGGGCCGTGGCGGGCAGAAAGGAGTATATGCGTTTTACCTTGGAGAGCTCTCCGCTCAGGGAAAGAAGGTTCTGCGATATCTCAAGCATGATCTCGCCGGACACGAGCAGGTCGGAATCGGTGAACATATCGAGGGTGTAATTTACGACCCCCTCGTTAGAGTTCTCTATAGGCACCACACCGTAAACGGCGCGGCCGGATTCCACCTCTCCAAAGACCGCCCTTATGCTGTCAGCCGGTATGAAATCGTTGGAGGACCCGAAATGTCTTAGCGCGGCCATGTGCGTAAATGTAGCGATCGGACCGAAATAGGCCACCTTGAGAGGCTCTTCCAGGGACCGGGAAGCCGATATTATTTCCCTGTAAAGGCCCTTTACCGTCTCGTTGGAAAGGGGTCCTGCGTTATGCTCCACGAGGTTTGATATGACCTCTTTTTCCCTCTCTGGGGCATAGCATGATATCTTCTTTTCCTTTTTTTCCTTGCCTACCTCAACGGCGAGAGAAGCCCGTTCGTTCAGGAGCTTTAGGATGTCAAGGTCTATCGCGTCAATGTTCTTTCTCAGATCTTCTATTTTGCCCATAGGAATATCATTAGAATAAAACTTTTTTTCTTACATTTTCAAGGCTTTTAGAGAGGCTGGCTGGAACGGGAGGTAGTTTGGAAGTGCGTATCGCCAGTATGAAACAGATATTTTTTACTGGTGAAATAAAAAAGGCGGGCGTTGGAATAAAAAAGCCGGGGATTGTATAATTTTTCTATGGACAGCGAAAAAGAAAAAATGATCCTTGAGAAACTCAGGGAACAGGAGCGGGGCGTTGTCATGATGACCGGGCTTATCAGGGAGCGGGTTTATGATTTCCTGATAAAGGAAAAAGGCTATCTGGATGAGGACATAGAAATAGATGCCCCCTTTGAGATCGAAACAAGCAGGCAGAAGGAGCGGTGCTCCGTGGATTTTATCGTGCGGGCAGGCGGGAAAAGGATCATCGCGATAAAATGCGCCGTTTCCGCTCTTGAGTCTATAGAAAGGCATGTGCTTGCATTCAGCCGTGCGATGGAAGACGGATTGATACCCGTAGCCGTCGTTACACGCTCTGACTATTCGAGGGTCTTAAGGACGGAAAGCGGAGACCTCATTTCGGAGGATCTTTCAGCTATTCCAGACAGGTCCGCCGCCATGCTGATTGCCGCAGGCCCGGGCTGTGCCGCACTTTCTCCGGAGAGGCTTGAGAAGGAGCGCCGGATACTGCTTGCCTTTAACGTCATCGATTGCGGAGTGCCCGGCGCTTGCAGCCCTGATTCCGCCAACAGGCAAAAATCCGCTGGGCATCCCCAGGGAACTATTATCCCGCTTCGGTTCAACCGGTAAATCTGGTCAAGGGAGCGGCACAGGATGTTAGCGGGGGAATTGGCTTTTCCGGTTGACATAATCCGCCGTGAATCTATATCATGTAGGATTGCAAAGGTATCCCATAAAAAACTGGAATAAACCGTAATGAAAATAAAAGTTTCTGAAATACCCGAAGAGGGAATGGATGTGGATGAGCAGATTGCCGTGGGGATCAACGAGCATGAAACGCTGGCCAGCGTAAAGCTCCATATTGACAAGAGAGGCCCCCAGGTCCTGGTAAATGGGACTATAGAGGCCGAAATGAAGCTCATGTGCAGCAGGTGTCTGCGGGAGTTTGCCCAGGATGTCTCCATGCCGGTTGACCTCGTGTATAACCCTGTGGAAGAGATGGAAGAAGAGCACGGCGGGATCGGGAAGAAAGAGCTGGATATGGGTTTTTACAAAGAAGATGAGATCGATACGGGCGTCATTGCGTCCGAGCAGATCTTCCTCAATGTGCCTATAAAAGTTCTTTGTAGCGAGACCTGCAAGGGAATATGTCCCGGGTGTGGGCGGGATCTGAACGTGGAGGGTTGCATATGTCCCGCGGGAGAGAAGACCCCATCGGCATTCGATGAGCTTAAAAAATATTTCAAGGGAAATAAAAACAAAAGCAACTGACTTTTAAGAAATTTTAAATTTTTGTTCATGGAAAGGAGCGGAAAATGGCTAACCCAACACACAGACATACCAGGTCCCGGAGAGATAAAAGGAGAGCAAACTGGAAAGGCGAGCAGCCGGCCCTGGTAGCATGCCCGGAGTGCAGCGAGCCCAAGGTGCCGCACAGGGTCTGTCCGGCGTGCGGGACTTATGACGGACGCAAGATCCTCAATGTAGTAGAAAAAGAAGGATGATAATCGCCCTGGACGCAATGGGCGGAGACCATGCTCCTTCGGCCATAGTGGAGGGCGCTGTCGAGGCCCTGAACGAGTATGATGATCTTGAGATCATACTCGTGGGGGATGAGCCATCTATAAGAAAAGAGCTTATGGGTAAGCGGTTCCCCGCTCTGAGAGTGAGGATAACGCATGCCCCGGAGGTTATAGGCATGGGAGAATCTCCCATGGCAGCCATAAGGAAGAAAAGAAAATCCTCTATCCGCATGGCCGTGGACCTGGTGAAGGCCGGTGAGGCCCATGCGGTCGTAAGCGCGGGGCATTCGGGAGTTGTCATGGCGCTTGCGCTTATAGTGCTCGGCGCATCCACAGGAGTGGACCGTCCCGCCATTGCAGCCATGATGCCGACCTTTAAAAAACCTTTCGTACTTATAGACGCTGGGGCCAACGTGGACTCAAGTCCCGTCAATCTGTTCCAGTTTGCCCTGATGGGCAACGCCTTCGCAAAACATATACTGGGCAGGCCTTCTCCTAGGGTGGCTATCTTATCTATAGGGGAAGAGGAGAGCAAGGGCAACGAGCTTACGAAGGAGTCCTTCAAGCTCATTCAGCCCTCCGGTCTTAATTTTATGGGCAATATCGAGGGCAAGGACCTTTTTTCAGGCGAAGCGGACGTCGTCGTCTGCGATGGTTTTATCGGTAACATAGTGCTTAAGACCAGCGAAGGATTGGCCGAGACGGTCATAAAGATGCTTAAGCAGGAGATCGGCGGTCTGCCTACGGGAAGGCTTGGCTATCTCTTCATAAAGGGCGCCCTCAGGGGTTTTAAAAAGAAGACCGATTATGCTGAATACGGTGGCGCACCCCTGCTGGGCATAAACGGAACGTGCATAATAGGACACGGCCGGTCCACTTCGAAGGCCATCAAGAACGCCCTTAAAGTGGCGTCTGAATTCTCAAGGAAGAAAATGTACGAGATAATAAGAGAAGAGATAAATAAGAACAAGACAGCACTGCCTTTGAAAGGGAACCCCGTTGCGGCAGGCTAGAATTAGCGCTACAGGCTCCTACGTGCCTGTTAAAAAGCTGACAAACCAGGACCTTGAAAAAATGGTCGATACCAGCGATGAATGGATCACCGCTCGCACGGGCATAAAGGAAAGAAGGATAGCCTCCAAAAATCAGGCGTGCTCGGACCTCGCGGTCAAGGCCGCGGAGAATGCCCTTAATCAAAGGGGGATGAAACCCGCCGAACTGGAATTGATCATAGTTGCGACAGTCACCCCCGACACCTTCGTGCCTTCGGCGGCCTGCATGCTGCAGGAAAAACTGGGCGCCTCGAATGCAGCGGCCTTTGATGTAAACGCGGCCTGTTCCGGTTTTATTTATGCCCTCTCCGTTGCCGATTCGTTTGTGCGCAGCGGACAATACAGCAAAGTGCTTGTTGTGGGCTCCGAGGTACTCTCGAAGATAACCAACTGGCAGGACCGCTCTACCTGCATATTGTTTGGTGATGGCGCCGGAGCGGTTTTGGTGGAACCTGCACAGGCCAGGGAAGGGCGGATAGTCTCCGTGAACATCCACGCCGACGGAAGCAAAGGTGACCTGCTTATGATACCCGCGGGAGGGTCAAAGATGCCCGCCTCCGCGGAGACATTGGAAAAAGGGCTTCATTACCTCCATATGAGCGGCAATGAGACCTTCAAGGTGGCCGTTAAGACGCTCGAAACCCTTGTCCTCAATACCCTTAAATCAAACGGTCTGCAGTCGTCCCAGATCGCGCTTCTCATACCGCACCAGGCAAACCTGAGGATAATAAAGGCGACCGCTGAAAGACTTGGGATCCCGATGGACAGGGTGGCCGTGAATATAGACAGGTTCGGCAATACCTCTGCCGCCTCGATCCCCATCGCGCTGGATGAAGCCGCCAAGGCAGGAAGGCTGCAACGAGGGGATTACGTATTACTGGAGGCCTTCGGCGGTGGGCTCACCTGGGCCTCGGCCCTTCTTAAGTGGTAGCGAGCCGGCAAACTCTATCCATCCCGCAGGGAAATACAGCGTAAATACGGACCCGCCTTCGGAACTCTCCACGTCTATCTCTCCCCCATGCTCGTCCACTATCTGCTTGACCATCGGAAGTCCCGTTCCCATTCGCCCCTTGGTGCTGTAGAAAAGGTCGAATATCTTGCCGATGTCCTGCCGGTCTATGCCGGGGCCCTGATCGCTTATGGAAAGAAAAATGCGTTTATCGGAA
>JAKAGP010000079.1 GCA_021825785.1 Nitrospirota bacterium | reverse complement strand
CCAGGGGACGGCAGATGGCGTCGGTCATAAGCCAGTACCTTGGGACGGTAAGGCCGATGCACATGGATTTTGTGCTGCCAAGCAGAAGGCATGCCGATATCATCCTGCCCCGAGGGGCGGCGCCGGAGGCGGTGGCCGTCATTGCGGCCTGCATCAGGTCCAGCCATTTGCGGCGGCGCCGCCAGCGGATGCGGGCGGCCGCTGCGGTGGAGGGATTCCCCGGCGTTTCGTGAATAAAGCGGCTTCAGTCAGGGTGCTTTTGATCGGCGGCCCCCGGGCAGGCGGCCGCAATGGATGCGCCGAGGGCATGGAGGTCATCTCCTCGAACCTCGGCAAGAGGCTCGGGGGGGTCTGCAAGACTTTTGAAATAGCCTTGCCCGCGCTGCTTAAGCCGGGCGCAATGAGGGACATACGAAGGTTTTCACCCGATATAATCCATTTTCTGCACGGTCCGTCGATGAAGACGCTCCTGGCGTGCAAGGCCCTGAAACTTCTCACCCCGGGGTCGAAGACGGTGGTTTCGATGACCAATCCGAGGATAAAGGCCCCATGGCTCTGGATGTTGCCGGCCTTAAAACCGTCTCTGGCCCTCACCCAGTCCGGCAGCGTGGACTTTTTTTTAAGAGGGATCGGCTTCGAGACGGCCTTTTTCCCAAACGGAGTGGATACGGAGAGGTTCAAGCCTGCGGAGGGGCCCCGGAAACTCGAAATCAGGAGGAAATACAACATCGGTCCTGAAAGATTCGTGCTCCTGCACGTGGGGCACATCAGAAAAAACAGGGGCTTGGACACGCTTGCGCGCCTTCAGGACAGTATGAAGGACATCCAGGTGGTGGTGGCCGGCAGCACGCGCTTCACGCGCGAGGAGGGGATTGAAAGGAGGCTAAAGGCCAGCGGCTGCATGATTTTTGTGGGTTATTTTGAAAGTATAGACGAGCTGTACAAACTGGCCGACTGCTATATCTTCCCGGTGAGGGCCCGCGGCGGGGGGCCGTTTAACAGGCTGAGCGGCTCCATAGAGACGCCGCTTTCGGTGCTTGAAGCGATGTCCACAAACCTGCCCGTTGTATCAACGCCCTATGGGGCGCTGCCCGAACTCTTCAGGCCTGGCGGCGGGCTTTATTTTTATGACACCGGGGAGCAGTTGGAGGAAGCGATAAGACGGATAAGGGCGGGCGGAGGGCAGTCAGGCAACCGGCAGCTTGCCCTGCACCACGAATGGCGCAGACTTGTGCTCAAGCTGGAGCGGATATACCGGGGGCTCCTTGCCGGGGAGGCAGACCGGCTGGATAAAGTCCCCATAGTTTAAAACCCCATAGCTATCGCATTGCCGCCTCCAGAAAGGTTTTTTGGGTGGCCGGCATAAAAATGGAAAAAATGAAAAATGAAAAACTAAGAACTCCACGCCGCGAGAGAGCCATGACGCGCGGGCAGGCGAGGTTCATCTGCTTCATAGGCATAGACGGCTCCGGCAAGACGACGCTGGCGCGAAGGCTTGCGGGTGAATTAAACGGCAATTTCCGCTATGTGCACAGCCTCATAGAGGCGCGGCTTCTTGCCTTGCTGCTTTCGGCCGGCCGGCGGCTGATGGCGGGGGGCAAGTCCAGACAGTCCGATTATGAGGGTTTTTCGAGAAGGAAGAGGGCTATCTTCTCTCTCGCGCCTTTTTTATACATCGTTTACACGGTCATGCTTCTTCTCGATTACCTGCCGCAGATGGCAAGGAAGGTCGTTATCCCCCTGAAGATGGGTGAGGGGATTGTATCGGACAGATACGTATATGACACCGCCATCAACATGGTCATGAACAGGGGGTGTGACATGGACGGCCTTCTGCGGACGATACGGTCATTTCTTGCCGTCCTGCCGAAGCCGGATATCACCTTCCTGGTCGACGTGCCGGAGGAGGTCGCCTTCTCGAGGAAAGACGACGTGCCGGACATCGCGTACCTCAAGGAGAAAAGGCCGATTTATATCGAGCTGGCAAGGCGTATGGGGATGCCTGTGCTTGACGGGACAAAGCCTGTGGACGAGCTTTTGTGCGAGGTGCTGGAGCGGATAGGGAGGGACGATGGTAAAAAACCCATCGCTTGAGCTTCTGCGGCAGATAGGCACGCCGTTTGACCCACGGCAGAGGTACGCCGCACCCGCGGAATCAACCGGTCTTTTTGAGCACGCCTTTAAAAACAGGATAGGGCTGCTGTATCTGAAGAACCTGAAGGATTCGGGATGTCTGGAAGATCTTTATCCGGAATATGAAAAGCTCGCTTTCCGGGAGGCACAAACGAAACTGACCGCGGCGAGGGCCGGCCGGGTGCTTGACGACCTGAAGGTCGATTACGTCCTTTTCAAGACGATGAGACCCTTTCCGGCAACACCCAATGACGTGGACATTGTATGCCTGGGGGACAGGCGCGACTACGAAAGGGCGGCAAGGGCCTTTTTCGGCCTTGGGTACAGGAACCTTGCGGGTCCGGCGCCGATGCAGACACTGTTTGTCGATCCGAGGGGTTTTAACGGAAACGGCGAGCGCGTCGATGCCCACAAGAAAGGCGGCATTTATTACGTGGACCTCTACAGGGCGCCATCCGCGGATTATTTCGTGTATATCGACCCGGGGAAGCTCAGGCAAGAGGCCGTCCGCATGAACATAGACGCCGCGGACGGGTATCAGGCGAGTGTCCTCAGGCCGGAGATAGAGCTGGCCTCCATTCTTATGCATTCGGTCTTCCCGGAAAAAACCTTCACGCTTGAGCTTTTCTATACGATCTGCCACTGGCTGAACGGGTTCGGCGCCAGGCAGAAAGAGCGGTTCGTGCGTTTCTCCCTGGAAAACCATATCCGTTTCCCTGTAAGGGCCTGCTTCACCCTTGCGGTTGTCCTGCACCGTGAGGCGTTTGGCTTTGTCCCCGGCGAACTCGAACAGGTGATCGGGGAGCTGGGGGGGATGTACGGCCCGGAGGCGTCGTCCTTCAGCTCCGGCGGCATGAACGGTCCTTACCATTTTCTTGCGAGTTCGTTCTGCCTGGCGTTTTTAAGGAAACTTCCGGACCCGGCCTCGCAGAGGAGCCTTGCCGTGCAGGGCCTGCACATGATGGACCCGCGCTTCGCCGCGGGCGTCTTCAAAAGCCTTTGGAGGCATATGACAACCGGCAGTTATCATCAAGTCTGAAGGGGGGGGCGGGTTGAGGGTACTTTTTGTCGATTGCATAAAAAACGAAATCGGTGGGGGACACATGGTCCTGGCGCGTCTCGCCAATCATTTTTACAGGGACGAAAAATACGGCGTGGAACCCTTCGTGCTGATGAACGCAGCCGGGGATTTCAGGCGGAGGTTTCTCGAAGACGGCATAACGTTCATCCCCTTTTCATGGGGCGGCAGGGCGATGTCCATGAGCCGCGGGAAGGGATGGGGGGCCATGCTTTCGGCCGCTTTTTCACCCTCGGTCATCAGGGCGTGGGGC
The DNA here is from genome assembly GCA_021825785.1 of Nitrospirota bacterium. Next base: position 3,965 of record JAKAGP010000079.1, on the reverse strand, counting down.
GCGCTTTTTCGCGCCATAAGGGACAACCGGATAGACGTTGTCCACGCAAACAGCATGATGGCCTTCCTCCTTTCGTGCCTGCCGGCGAGGCTCTGCGGGGCGGCGCTTGTCTGTCATATGCACGATTCGCTGCCCGCGCCCGGCGACGGAGGCGCCTTTTCGGACGCTGCGCGAAAGTTTCTCCTGTTTTTCATGAAGAAATTTGCCGGCAGGGTAGTGGCCGTCTCGGGTTTTGTCAGGCAGACGATCGTCGCGGACGGCGAGGGGCTGCGGGAAAAGACCGTGGTGCTTCACAACGGGCTTGAGACCGGCGGGATAAAACCCGCGCCAAGGGCCTGTCATGCCGGGCCCCCAAAACTCCTGGCGCTGGGGAGGCTCCATCCGGACAAGGGTTTCGATATGGCGATAAAAGCCGTCTCTGCGCTCAAAAGGGATTTCGGAGTAGAAGCGGGATTGAAAATCCTGGGGGACGGACCCATGCGCGGGGCGCTTGAAACCCTCGCCGGGAGTGAAGGAGTTAGCGGGCAGGTGGAATTCGCAGGTTTCAGGGACAATGTCCATGAATACATGGCGGAGGCGGACATCGTCCTTGTCCCGTCCTTGTGGGAGGACCCCCTTCCGCTGGTGGTCATGGAGGCGATGGCAAACGCAAGGATAGTTATAGCCTCGAAGACAGGCGGCATTCCGGAGATGATAACCGACGGACGGGAGGGGATACTCGTGCCAAAGGCGAGGCCCGACGCGCTGACTGAAAAGATACTCTGGGTCATGGCCCATCCGGAAGAAGCGGCGGAGATGGCGGCAAGGGCAAGGGCGAGGGCAGCCAGTGAGTTCACTCTGCGGAGGATGGCCGGCGATCTGGCCGGCGTTTACAAATCGCTATGAGAATACTTTTTTTAAACCCGCCTTTCAAGACGGAGTTCGGGCGGTTTTCAAGGAGTTCCAGGAGCCCGGCGATAACGAAGAGCGGCACTCTCTACTACCCGATATGGCTTGGCTACGCCGCCGCTGTGGCGGAAGAGGCGGGCCATGAGATAAAGCTCCTGGATAGCTGCGCCTCGCGCCTCGACCTTGAGAAAACCCTTGAGGCGGTCTCCGGCTTCAGACCGGGGCTTGCGGTAATCGATACAAGTACTCCCAGCATATTCAACGACGTGGATGTGGGCAGGAGGATCAAGCAGCTCCTGCCGGACTGCGCGGTTGCGCTGATGGGAACACATCCGTCCGCCCTGCCGGAGGAAACGCTCCGGCTGGACCCTTGCACGGACGCAATTGCCGTGGGAGAGGCCGATTACACGATAAGGGAACTGGCCGGCAGACTGGCCGGGTCGGACCCGGCAAAACTCCGGGAGGACGCCGCTTACCGGAGCAATGTGCTGGGCGCGGTGGAAGGTCTGGCCTGGAGGCGTGGGGAAGATGTGGTGGTCAACAGGAAACGGGAGTTCATCCGGGACCTGGACGGGCTGCCTTTTCTGAGCAGGTTTATCGGCAGGCACCTGAACGTAAGGGATTATTTCTTTGCGGCTTCCGATTATCCGCTCATCCAGATAATGACCGCAAGGGGGTGTGTTGGCAAATGCACCTTCTGCGTCTATCCGCAGACGATACACGGCGGGCGCTACAGGGTCCGCTCCCCGCAAAGCATTGCCGACGAGTTCGAATGGGTTTCAAAAAACATGCCCGAGGTCAGGCAGATAGGGATAGAGGACGATACCTTTACGGGGAGCGCCAGGAGGGTGACGGAATTCTGCCGGGAGATCATCAGGAGAAAGGTCCGGATGAAGTGGTGCTGCAACGTGAGGGCGGACCTCCGGCCTGAGACCATGGCGTGGATGAAGAAGGCCGGCTGCGCGCTGGTGATCGCCGGCTACGAAAGCGCCAATGCGGACATTCTGGAAGGCATCGGCAAGGGCATAACCCCTGATGAGATGCTAGTTTTTTCCAGGAACGCCCGGAAGGCGGGTCTCCTCGTGCACGGCTGCTTCATGGTGGGCAACCGCGGCGAAAGCAGAAAGACGATGGATGAGACGCTCCGTCTGGCCCTCAGGCTGCGGGACGACACGGTGCAATTTTTCCCGCTTATGGCGTACCCAGGCACGGCCGACTTCAGTTGGGCGGCGGAAAACGGACTTTTGGAGGCAAAAAATTACGCGGATTACCTGTCGGCCGGGGGGCTTCACAAAAGCTCCGTCCGGACGTTCGATATGACGGGCGAGGAGCTTGCGAGGTGGTGCGACTACGCCCGGAGGAAGTACTATCTCCGGCCGCGGTACCTGTTTTACAAGGCGTTGCGTATGCTCAGAAGGCCCTCCGAGATAAGAAGGACCCGCAGGGCGTTCAGCATGTTCTCCGGATTTTTAAGAGGCATGGGTTCATAGTTTTTACCGTCTTCGATGAACGCGATATCATTTGTCATCCTGACCTGGAACTCCGAGAGGACGATCCTCGATTGCCTGAGGTCGGTCTCGCAAAAATGCGCGGCCGAGGGCTTGCTGTACGAGATTTGCATTGTGGACAACGGCTCCAGGGACAAAACGGTCGAGCTTGCGCGCGAATACTGCCGGGCGGACGACAACGTACGGGCCATCGTGCTGGGCAGGAACTGGGGCACCACTTTCCCGCGGAACATTGCCCTTTCGATGTCGCGCCACGGGGTCATCTGCATCCTCGATTCGGATGCCGTACTGGCCGGGGGAAGTTTAAGCGCGCTGGTCTCAAGGCTCAGTGACAGCTCAATCGGGATAGTAGCCCCGAAACTCCTCCTGCCGGACGGCAGGGTGCAGCATTCCGTAAAAAGGTTTCCATCCCTTGCGGCAAAGCTTTTGAAGATACCCGGGATAGTCCTTAAAGTGCCGCTAAAAAACCTCGATTTCTATCCGGACTTCCCGTTCGATGGCGACACCGACGTGGAGACTGCGATCTCGGCGTGCTGGTTTTTGAGGCGGGATACGTTTCTGGAGATAGGGCCGCTGGATGAAAGGATATTTTACGCTCCTGAGGACGTCGATTACTGCCTGCGGATAAGGAAATCGGGCAAAAGGATACTCTACTGCACGGACCTCACCGTCCTCCATCATACGCAGCAGATAACGCACAAGAAATTACTTGGCCGGCACGCACTCAGCCATTTTTACGGGCTTCTGTATTACTTCGCCAAGCATTCGTACATAAACAGGCCGCGTATCGGGTGACTGGCGTCCGGCTGAGGTGAAATTTTGGCACAGCCTTCCACGATCAAATCCATACAGGGGGTTCCGGCATGAACATCAAGAGGCAGATGGCGCTTCTTGCGGGCGACGTGGCCGTGACCGTTTTCTCCGCGCACTTTTTCTTTTTCATCGGCTTTTTTTCTTCCACGGCGGCTATGCCGGGCGGGTTTGACGGGGCCGTATTTTTCTTTGCCTTGTGCTGTCTCCTGAGCTTCTACCTCTTTGATCTTTATGACCCGAAGTGGCGTTTGGGGAGTCTCCGGTTCATCTCATGGTATCTGCTTGCAGTGGGCGCGGCCCTTGCCGCAAGCCTCATCGTCTTCCATGTCCTGCCGGGTTGGCGGGCGGGCAGAGGGGCTTTTCTTGCCTGCGCGCCGGCGGCTGCAGTTTGCGTTTATCTCTGGCGGATGGCCTTCTCTTACTTAGCCGGGCGGGCGGGGAAGAAGGGCCTCGTCATCATCGGAACAGGCAGGACCGGCAAGGCCATTTACGAAGCTCTCGCCGAAAAGGGCGGAGGCTTCGACCTGAAGGGGTTTATAGACGACGACCCGGTGAAATCCGGCCGGAGGATAGGCGGCCTCGAAGTAATAGGCGGCAGCGTATCGCTTGCGGACCTGGCCCATAAAGGGCAGATAGGGGCGGCCGTGATAGCGGTAGGGCAGGTTGACAACCCCGCCCTCCTGAAGGCCGTCATTACAAGCAGGATGAACGGCGCGGAAATTTACGACATGCCGTCCTTGTACGAAGAGCTTACCG
>JAKAGP010000078.1 GCA_021825785.1 Nitrospirota bacterium | reverse complement strand
TGTGGGATGCGGATCTGAACGTGGACAGGCTCCTGGATGATTATTACCGGAGGTTTTACGGACCCGGCGCCCCGGAGATGAAGGAGTTCTTCGAGGCCGCGGAGCGCTACTGGACACAATGGGTGCGTGGCCAAAGGATAAGGAAATGGTACTGGGAGGGCACATTCAGGCTCGCCCCCCGTCAAAGGGAAAAGCTCCTTGGCTACCTGGAGAAGGCGAGGGAAAAAACCGGGGATACCGTTTATGGCAAAAGGGTGCAGTTGATCATCGGGGAGATGTCGCATGCTTGACGTGCCGGTCTCGCTGCACATATTCAACAGGCCGCTTACCGCCTGGAGGGTGTTTGAGAAGATACGGGCCGTCAGGCCGCGTACTTTGTATATCTCTGCGGACGGCCCGAGGGCCGATCATCCGGATGACGCGGAAAAATGCAGGCTGGCCAGGATGCTGGCTGATAAGGTCGACTGGCCTTGCGACCTGAGGGTGAATTTTTCCGACCGGAACAAGGGGTCCGTCCGCGCCATGTATGAAGGGATTTCATGGGTATTCCGGGACGCGGAGGAGGCGATAATCTTCGAGGACGACTGTGTGCCGGATGAAAGCGCATTCAGGTTTTTCAAGGAGATGTTGGAGCGCTATCGACACGACGAGAGGGTCGCCCTTGTGCACGGCACGAATTTTCAGAAGAGAGGCAGGGGCCGCGCGTACAGCTATTATTTCAGCGGACGTTACAATAACCACCTGGGATGGGCGACATGGAAAAGGACCTGGGGCGCATTCGATTTCGACATGGGTGGCTGGCCGGAGTTCAGGCGGCTCCACGGCCTGCGCACCATATTTTACAAAAAAAGGGAACTGGACTACTGGGATTCGATATTTCAGGGGATGTACGAGGACAAGATCGGCCACTGGGACTGGAAATTTTATCTCTCCACCATAATGAACAGCGGGCTCTCCATAGTGCCGGGCGTGAACCTGGTCTCCCATGTCGGCACGGGGCCGGAGTCGACCCACGTGAAGAAAAAAAGGAGCCATGACTGCCTGGAAACGGAGGCGATGGAATTTCCCCTGAGCCATCCGCCCATGGTCTGCAGGGATTTTATTTCGGACGAGCTGAGGGAGGGAAACTTCAACACGCGGGGTTTTTTCCACCATTACTTCAGGAGGGAGGCCAGCAGGCGGATAGCGCAGCCGGCCAGGAGGATATTTGCCCGGTAATCTTTTGAGAAAGGCGGTCAGAAACTCCACGGCCTCCTCCATCGGAGCGATGGCGGGGTTCGCGGCCGCGCTGCTGTTCGCGGGTTTTCGTATCCGGATGCTCGGGGTTGAACGGGCCGGGTATCTGATGCTGCTGGACGGCATAACCTCCATGACGGCGGCGGTGGGAGGGTTCGGCCTTGGCACGGCGGCGATAAGAAAAATGGCCGTGTTCGAGGGGCGGCGGGAGCTATCCGGCATCCGCGCCACGCTGGGAGTGGTCCTCTTCGCCGGCATCGCGGTAGGGGTTGCGGTTGCCGCCCTTGCGACGCTTGCCTTCCCGTGGATTTTCAAGTGGAGCAGGATGGGGGCGGCCTTTCGCGCGGACGCCTTTGGCGCCACGGCGCTTGCCGGCCTTTCATTTCTGGCCAGACAGGTCTATGCGTCTTACGAAACCGTGCTGCCGGCCATGCAGCGTTACGATCTCATCGCGCTCGTGAATTCCCTCTTCAGTTTCCTGACGAGCGGACTTGGATTCCTGACGGTCCTTTTTTATCCGGCGATGACACCCCTGGCCCTGCTCGTGTTCTCGCTTTCCGTCATACGCGCCCTGTGCTCGATGGCCCTGGTGCGATACCTTACCGGCATGGCTGTTTTGCCGAAGCTCGATTTGGCGGAGCTTGTTTCGATGGGCGCCTTCGGCGGCTGGGTATACGCCGGATCGTTTTCCAGCCTGCTTACCGGGGCGGCCGACAGGATGGCGCTTACGACCCTTCTCGGAAGCCGCTCGCTGCCTTATTACGTGATAGGGCAGAATGTCGTCAAGAGGGTCCATGCCCTGATAGCCGGGCAGAGCGATTTCCTCTTCCCTATGCTTGCGGGGGCCGGCGAGCACACGGCAGCGGTGGTGAAAAGGGTTCAGGACCGGTTAAGGTGGTTTGTCACCTTTGTTTCCGCCGTGCTTTACGGGGGGCTCGCGCTCATGGCCTACCCGCTCCTGTACAAACTGGTCGGGCCGGGGTTTGCCCGCCTGGCGCTTCTGCCATTTGTCCTGGCATGTTTTCAAGGTTTTCTGTGGAGTATAGATATCGTGCCCTACCAGGTGAGCTGGGCCGAAGGCCGGGGCGCGCCCAATGCGGTGCTGTCGCTCGTGCAAGGGCTTCTGGTAATCGGCACGCTTTTGGTTATCGTGCCGCGGCTCGGCGTTCTGGGCGCAAGCCTCGCCCAGTTGTGGGCGGGCATAACGGGCCTTTGCTGGGTTTTCTGGGTGGACCGTCAGGGCGGCCGTTTCAACCTGGGCGGGCTCTTCAGGCCGCTTGTTTCCCCCCTGATGATGATGGCGGGCTGCCTGCTTGGGACATGGGCCGCCGTAAGGGCGCATGCCGCTGGCTGGACGCCCTTTTTCGCGGTGGCCGCGCTTGCGATGGGTATATCGTTTTTATTTGCCGCATCCGCGGAGAATATCCTTTTTGCTAGGTACAGGTGTTTGGAGACGGCAAGGAATGCGGCAGGGATGCTTTTAAGCTACGCGAGGCTGCCATGGAGGCAGTCGGCCGTCTCCAAGAACTGATGCCTGCCGCGGCGCACGTGGATTCCCCGGGCAAGCCGTGGAATGATGCGCGCGGGAAGGCCGATGTGAGGACACAAGGGGAAAAATGGCTGCCGGCCCGATAAAAAGATTGATATACGGACCGTTTAACGAAATGGCAATGCGCGGGAACCTTTATCGCTTACGCGACAGGCGCTTCCTTTCGCCCCGCCTCTGCGCGCCGCTGCGCGAGGCCGCGGGGTACTGGCCAGCGGCGCTGGGGAAGTTTGTGCCCAAAAAGGTCTTCGACATAGGGGCCTTCACCGGGGACGTGTCGGCCGGCATCAGCGAATTGTACCGGCCGGAGTTCATGGCCCTCGTGGAGCCCAATCCCGAGATGGCGAAGCTCATCAGGGCGAAAACGTTTGCGCCCGGGCAGATGGTCTTCGAGTGCGCGCTCGGCAGAGAGGCGGGGCGCGCCGATTTTAACGTAGTGAGTTTTCCGGCCGCCAGTTCCGTCCTGGAGATATCGCCCGGGATGGGGGAGCTTTTCCACCAGCCCATGGACATCGAGAGGAGGATAAGGGTTGAGATGCGCACGCTGGACGATATCTTCAGGGAAAGCGGCGTCGATACGGTCGATCTGATGAAGGTCGATGTCCAGGGATATGAGCTGGAGGTCTTCAAGGGCGGCAAAAGCGCGCTTGAACACACAAAGATCGTCGTTGCCGAAGTCATGTTCTTCGAGCATTACAGGGGGCAGCCGGTATTCGGGGACATATATGGATATCTGAAGGACTCGGGCTTCAGGCTCCGGGCGATGGCGGGCTGGGTATATGACCGCAAGGGCCTTGCGCTTTTCGCGGACGGCGTCTTCATGAACGAAAGGTTTTTTTCATAGCCATGGGCGGCCTGCAGGACATGGGGTTGCCGGCTCCTCCCCGGGGGCTGTCCGGCTGGCCGTGGACGGTGGGGCCCGGGGTATTCCCGGACAGGATGCCGGACGGGGCGGCATGGCCGAAAATCTCGGTCGTAACACCCAGTTTGAACCAGGGCAGGTATATCGAGGAGGCCATAAGGTCGGTTTTGCTCCAGGGATACCCGAACCTTGAATATATCATGATGGACGGCGGCAGCACGGACGGCTCACTTGACATCATCAAGAAATACGAACCCTTTCTATCACATATAGGAACAGGGCCGGACGGCGGGCAGACGGACGCCATAAAGAAGGGGTTTGAGAGGGCAAGCGGAGAGATACTGGCGTATCTATGTTCTGACGACCGGTATCTTCCCGGGACCTTCCGGAGGGTGGCCAGCTTTTTTTCAAGGAACCCGGGGGTCGCCTTCGCCAACGGAGACATAAACTTCATCGACGGGGCGGGCAGGGTCACGAAACGTTTTTTCGTGAGCCGCCCGCTAAGGATTGTGACGGCCAACCTGGGAAGGCACACGTGGCCGCAGCAAGGCTGCTTCTGGCCGAAGTGGGCCTACGAAAAATGCGGCGGGATGGACGTGTCCTTCGCTTTTGCGATGGACAAGGACCTTTTCATGAGGCTGACCGCGGCGGGGCCTTCAAAAAGGATATCCGGCCCGCCGCTTGGGGAATTCCGGCTGCACGGCCATTCGAAGACTGCCACCATGATGGATGTCTGCAGGAGCGAAGGCAGACTGATCCTTGAAAGATATTCGGCCCCTTTTTTGAGGCGTTTCCCGCGCCTTTTGAACGCCCTTTACTGGCTATGGCAAAAACCGACCTCAGTCCGCATGCGGGTCCAGAAATACCTCGGACTGGAATTCTGACATGAGTGTGACCCCCTAGCCATGTGGGCGCTCGCAAGCATTGCCGTCATCATATACGTCACCCTGAGGATCGTGAAGAACCCTGAGGAATTGCCCATATATGCCTTTATACTCAGCTCCACCCTGCCGGCGATAGTGATGGGCAACTGGTTTGCATACGGTGTCAAGGGGGACTCCATCCGTTTTGAATACGTGGTTTTCATCCTGGGTGTTTTCCTGGCCTTTTTCTCGAAAAAACACCGGCCGCCCTCAAGGGGCGTGGTCGGCAGGGCGGTCCTGGCAATGCTCCTTGTAAACGTTGCGACCATCTTTGTCTCCATATACTGGCGGACGAAGATGGGCATAGGCACCACCATAAGGCTGCTTGAGACCTATATGTTTTATTTCATCGTGGTCCGCCTGACCCAAAGAAGGCATATAGCGGGGCTGCTTAACGCCCTGATAACCGTAACGGCTGCAATCTCCGGCCTGTTTGTAGTGATCTCCGTTACGAACAGCCGGTTTCTGATAAGGCTTATAAACCCTCCAACCCTGGATGTTTTTTCCCGGGCGAAGGTTTTCGAGGGCAACTTTTTCGGCGACAAGATAAGCATGGTGCTCACCATGTACTTTGTCACGCCCATCATGGGGGCTGTCACGTTCTTTCTCGCCCTGGTCAAAAAGAAGGAACGTTTCTATTATGCCCTTCTTAGCCTGCTTTTTCTGGTGCATACGGCGCTGAGCGGAGAGAGGGGTTACGCGCTGATGCTGCTTGCGGGCCTGCTTGCCTCCGTAGCGGCCCTTTATCTGGCAGGCGGCGGGATGAAAGCCGGATACCGCGCGGCCGCCATAATAATCTGCGCGGCGTCGGCTCTGTACTGCCTTTATGCCTACACCGGCTTTTTTGGCGACAGGACACAATACATGGTAAGCAGGCTTGAGAAGGCCAGGGCGGAACAACAAAGCCGGGACATGCTCATGGGGCAGGTCCACGCGAAAGAGGAGCTTTCGGAAGGGGGGGCGCCGGCATGGATCGCTGGTTTCGGGGGATACAGGAAATCCAGGATTGCCGGTATAAGAAGATTTCAGGGAGGAAGCACCGGCTATGACGTGAACGGTCCGATTCTGATGATACTGAGATACGGCGTCACGGGGCTTGCCGCAATAGTCATATTGCTCCTTCTGGCCTTTCGAAGGACTTTTTCGATGCTCCGGCGCCTGCCGATGACGGCGGAGGAAAACGCGGTCGTCTTTGGTGTGCTTTTATGGATTGTAATGGTCAGCCTCTCGTCCGCCTTCCGGGGGTTCGAGTTTTCCGAAAACTTCACGTTTCTCTCATGCTTCGTGATCCTTTTAGGATGGAGCGAGGTCATATGGCGGGACTACGGTATCGCCCGGCTTAATGACGGGTTCGCCCAAGGGCCGGCAATGGTGGGTTGCCGGACGCGCGCCAGTTACGGGTTACGTGGCGACAGCGGAATCTGCAGGTAACGAAAGTGAGGAATGATCTTTGGCGATGATTAATAAGGAACAGTTCTATCCTGAGGCAAGATTCGGCGGGTTTTCGGATATTGATGGTATTGTAACTTTTTTTAACAGGGTCAATTCGCTTGTCAATTCTTCTTCAGTGGTCCTTGACGTGGGCTGTGGGAGAGGAGCATATTGCGAGGATGCCGTTGCCTACAGGAGGAGCCTGAGGAACCTGCATGGGAAAGCCGCCAGGGTTATTGGAATAGATGTTGATCAAGGCGCGCAAGCCAATCCCTTTCTGGATGAATTCCATTTGATACAAAAACGCTTTTGGCCCATCGGTGACGATTCCATTGACCTGGTTCTCTGCGATAATGTTCTGGAGCACGTTGAGAGACCGGATGAATTTTTCATGGAAATCCGGAGGGTCCTGAAAAATGACGGTTTTTTATGCATAAGGACCCCTAATCAATGGAGCTATGCCGGGCTGTTCGCGAGGCTTATTCCAAACAAGTATCACGCGAAAGTGATTTTTGCCGTTCAAGGCAGGAAGGAGGAAGATGTTTTCCCGACTGTTTACAAATGCAATAGTATCCGGAAACTGAGAGGGATTATGAAGAAAAATGGCTTCGAGCATGTGGTGTATGGCTACGAAGCGGAGCCGTCACATCTCAAATTCTCAAGGATTGCCTATTCCCTCGGCATGCTGCACCGGCGTTTGGCCCCGGCGTTTCTGATGCCGGTCATATTCGCATTTGGAAAGATTAAAAAAGATCACGCCCCGGATGGAGCCGCTATCCGGGGAGACATTCTGGCGGCGGGAAATTGAAGAAAGGTATCTGCCTTGTGATCATGCTCGACGCATTTCGCCACGATTATCCGGACCGGTCGCCTGGGGGGTTTTTCAGGGAGCTGGCGGCCTGTGGTTCGTGCGGGTCTTTGGTCCCCCCGTTCGGTTTTGAGACGGACGGGGCATACCTGGCGGGGCTGCACCCGGATGAGTGCGATGAGGGCTTTCATTTCTGGTGCTCTCCGGAAACCTCCCCGTTCCGGATTCTCAAGGGCTGGGGACGCCTTCTCGACGCCATCCCGCACGGTCTGCAGCGGATACCCAGAATCGCGCTCGGAAGGATGGGGCTGGCGCCCTATGACATCCCGTTTTCGGTCTTGCCGTTTATGGATGCCAGGCGCAAAGGTAACCCGTTTGACCGCTGCCGCTACCCCTCCGAAACCTTTTTTGACATGATCAGACGGGAAGGAGGAAAGTGGATATACCTTGGCGCTCCCGTCTCTTCATGCTCCGCGAGGCGGATACACCGTGAGCTGAGGGCCGGGCTTCCGTCAGACCTGGACCTCGTCTTTCTCATGATCGGAGACCTTGACCCCGTGGGACATGCTTTCGGCCCCCGCTCCTCGCAGCTTGAAAAGAGACTTGCGGAGGTCGAGGAAACTATAAAGGACATATT
>JAKAGP010000077.1 GCA_021825785.1 Nitrospirota bacterium | reverse complement strand
CTCTTGATTCCTTTCTTTCAAGGGCGCCGCCTGCTATCGCCTCCGCCAGGTCCAGGAGGCGGCCAAGTTCAATGGCCTCCAGCGCCTCGGTATTGAACCTTTTGCCCCTGTCCGTTACGGAGATATGTTTTACCCTTTCCTTTAATTCCCCTATGCCCCTCAGGGCCTCCTTCAGCCCGGCTTCGTTTCTGAAGACCGAGCACCTCTGCATCATCAGGTCCTGGAGGTCCTTTTTTACCTCTCCGGCCCTCTCATTCCCCCGCCTTTCCAATATTTCTGAAACCGCGGTTTTTGCGGTCTCAAGGAATTTTTTTAGCTCTTTATCCGGGGCTGCGGCGTTTTCTTTTATCTTGCCCGCAGCCTCACCGGCCCTTCTGCCAAACACAACGGTGTCCAGCAGGGAGTTGCACCCGAGCCTGTTTGCCCCGTGCACCGAAACGCATGCGCATTCCCCCGCCGCGAAAAGCCCAGGGACAGTCCCGCCTGTCTCATCTTTGCGCACCCTCCCATCCGGGTCCGTGGGTATGCCGCCCATGGCGTAATGGGCGGTGGGTACAACCGGGATGGGGGCGGCCGAGGGGTCCACGCCCATATAGAGCTTGCAGAAATTCATTATCTCAGGAAGTCTTTCCGACAGGGTCTTTTCAGGGACCGCCCTTAAGTCCAGGTACACAAAGTCCTTCCCCTGGACGCCCCGGCCCTCCCTTATCTCGGTGATTATCGCCCTTGAGACCATGTCTCTTGGCGCCAGGTCCAATATGTGCGGGGCGTACCTTTCCATGAACCGCTCTCCCTTGCCGTTGATCAGCACTCCGCCTTCCCCTCTTGCCCCTTCCGTAACCAGTATGCCCAATCCGTAGAGGCCCGTGGGATGGAACTGGAAAAATTCCATGTCCTCAAGTGGGAGGCCTTTTGCCAGGAGCACGCCCGGCAGGTCGCCGGTGCTTTGGATGGCGTTTGATGTGGTCCTGAAGACCCTTCCGTAGCCTCCGGTTGCAAGGATGGTAGCGCGGGCGGTGAAGGCGCATATCTCCCCGGTCCTTATCTCGATGGCGGCGGCGCCAAGGCATCTGCCCCCCTCCATCATGATGTCAAGGACATGGAACTCCGTGAAAAACCTTATGCCCCGCCGTTCGCTTTGCTCATAAAGGGTGGTGACAATGGCCAGGCCTGTCCTGTCCGCGCAGTAGCAGGCCCTTCTGACCGGGGCCAAACCGAACTCTTTTGTATGGCCGCCAAAGCGCCTCTGCGCGATCTTTCCATTGGATATCCGCGAAAAAGGCACTCCCAGGTGTTCAAGCCCGATGACGGTCTTTATGGCGTCTTCGCACATCGTCCTTGCGGCGTCCTGGTCCGCCAGGTAGTCGCTGCCCTTAATGGTATCGTAGACGTGCCATTCGGGAGAGTCCGGCTCCTCGTTGCCCAGCGCCGCGGCTATGCCGCCTTGGGCCGCCGAGGAGTGGCACCTGGTGGGATAGAGTTTTGCAATAACGGCCACGCTGCCGTGTCTGGAGGCCTCAATGGCCGCCGACAGGCCAGCAAGCCCGGAGCCTATTACCAGAGTGTCGAAACTGTGGACCATGTGAACTATTTTATATGAAAAATCCCCGCAACACGCTAACTGGCTCTCAATTAAAAAGGCCGGTACACCGGAATGGGTATGGTCGGGCTTTGCAGCGGGCCAAGGGGATTTTTTGTTATGGTTGTCGAGTCGATCGAGGGGCTGCCACCCCATTGTTTGTAGGCCACAACGCCGTCCAAGATCAGATATGGGCGGCCAGATGCGGCCACAAAGAGGCGGCGATCAAAAACAGGATCTCGGACGCCTCCGTTATTGCACCCAGGTGGTCTCCCGTAAGCCCTCCGAACTTTCGAGACAAGAACCTGGCGGCAGCCCTGCCTTCCGCATAGAGGAAAATAATGAGGGGGAAAAACAGAAACAAAAAGGGGAAGTGAACTTGCGGCAGCATGCCCTCCTGTCGATAGATAAACAGACTGGAAAAAACAGCAAACCAGAGGCATAAAAGCAAAAGGGAGGCAAGCGCAACGTCTTTGGCCCCAGCGTTTCCTATGAATAGCCGCCCCAGGCCCTCTTTTCTTGCCGGCTTTCCGTGAAACATTACCGGCACCGTGGCCCACTTGGAGAAAACCGGCATCATGAAAAGCAGGGCAAAGGCATATGGCTCTGTCAGCGCAAGCAGGCCGCTTATGAGCACGAATTTAAGCAGGATGGAGATTATTAGCGCTATGACCCCCATCGCGCCCACGTGGCTGTCCTTCATTATTTCGAGCCGCTTTTGCCTGTCCGCCTCCGGGTCTCCGCAGGACTTGACGGACAGGGCGTCCGCCGTGTCCGCGAGCCCGTCCAGATCGAACCCTCCGCTAAGGATTATATAAACGGCAAGCGCGAGCGCGCCGGCAGCGTAGCGGTCAAAGTCAAAAAAATGGGCAAAGGCCATTGCGGAAACGGCAAGAAAAAATCCCTGCGCCGCCCCTGCAAGGGGGAAAAAAGGGATCTCCCGGCCATGTCCTCTTCCTGGACGGGGCCGTTTACTTTCACAGGGAGCACCGTGTGGAACTGGACCGCTAGCAGTATCCGTTTAAACATAAAAATATCCGCCTCAATTTAAGATCTCGCCGCATACGCCCGCCTCGCCGAAGGTCGCCATCTCCCGGTATATCTTGAGCCCTGCCTCTATAAGCGCCATGCCCAGCGCCGCGCCGGTGCCTTCACCCAGGCGCAGGCCTAGGTCAACGATAGGGGTAAGCCCCATTTTTTCAAGCATTGCGCGATGGCCCGCTTCCACCGATTTGTGGGAGGCAAACATATAGTCCGCGGCGGCAGGATGCAGGGTGTGGGCAATGAGCGCGCCCGCGGTGGATATGAACCCGTCTATCACAACCGGCACTCTGTTTGCCGCGGCTCCGAGCACCAGCCCGGCGATGCCGCCTATCTCCGCTCCGCCCAGCTTTGAAAGCACATCGAGCGCGTCTTTGGCATCAGGGGCATTGCGCTCTATCGCCGTCTCTATCACCCCGATCTTTCTTCCCAGCGAGCTGTCCGTAATGCCTGTGCCCTTTCCAGTGACCTTGGAGACTTCCCTGCCTGTAAGCACGGCCGCTATGGCGCTTGAGGGGGTCGTGTTGCCGATTCCCATATCGCCCGTGCCAAATAGGGTAAAACCTTTTTTGGCGAACCTGCCAGCCAGCCTTATCCCGGCCTCCACGCTTTTAACAGCTTCCGCGCGTGTCATTGCCGGGCCCTTGGTGAAATTCCTGGTCCCCTTTATAACCTTGGCGTCCACCAGCCCCTTCTTTTTCCCGAAATCATGGTTTACGCCCATATCTATGACCACCACCTTTGCCCCCACGTGGCGGGCAAGCACGTTTATCCCGGCCCCGCCCGCAAGGAAGTTATGCACCATCTGCACCGTCACTTCCCTGGGATATGCGGAAACGCCTTCGTCCACCACGCCATGGTCCCCGGCGAAGGTGAATATCACTTTTTTGCCAGGGACAGGAGAGGCGTTTTCCTCTATGGCGACGATCCTTGCCGCGAATTCTTCCAGCCTTCCCAGGCTCCCCGGCGGTTTTGTGAGGTTGTCCAGACGCCTTTTTGCTATTGAAAACCAGCGTTCATCTACCGGTTTGATCTTTTCAAGCGTTGCCTGAAGCAGTTTCATTTATAGCCCGTCTCCTTCCGTTTTATGTGGGTTTTTCTTCCGTCTTGAAAGATGTTCCTGACAAAAAATACCCGGTGGGTAAGAGGTTCAGTATCTCTTTTTCGGCCTGGGCGGCAAGCATCTCCATTTTTTCGGAGCCGGGCTTTTCCGGGCCCGGCTGTTCAGGGTTGAAGCGGCCGCCCCGCGTCAGAGAAAGCCTTGAAAGCGTGGATTCAAACAGCTCCACAAGAAACCTGTTTATCTCCCTGTATCTCTCCTGTGCCCCAGGCGGCGCAAGGAGCCTTCCGCTCCATATGCCGTCCATCCGGACAAAAAGGAGGTTTGCCGCCCTTCTCATGATAAAGGCCAGCTCGCCCACTTCAGGCGAGTTAAAGCTTGCCTCCACCTCATAGGGGACGGCTTCGTACGCGTTTTTCTGCCCGTCATTGCCAGGCGTCCCATAAGCCTTTGTGCCTTTTAGCAAAATCTGGTGGTGGCTGAGAACATTCGCCGTGACTGCCAGGTTTTCAAGAAGGCTGTTTCTTTTCAGGAATTCGAAATTCGCCCTGA
Organism: Nitrospirota bacterium; assembly: GCA_021825785.1. Next base: position 3,229 of record JAKAGP010000077.1, on the reverse strand, counting down.
TGTCTTCAAGCGTGGAGGCCGGCTCGAACATGATGAACCCGATATTGGGTTCGATCCCGTACCGCCTGAGTATCCGGATAGCCTCTTCCCCCTCACTCACGGTGGTCATCTTCCCCATGCGCTTCAGCGCCTCGTCCCTGCCGCTTTCAAGCCCGATAAGTATCTGGCGCAGTCCGGCCTTTGCAAGCGCGCCTATGGTTTCATCCCTGATATCATTGGCCCTGGCTTCGATGCCAAAACGGATGTTTTTAGGCCCTATCAGGGAGGCCAGGCGCAGCGCCCGCTCCTGTCCGGCGGCCCCAGGGCCAAAAAAATTGGGGTCCGTGAAATAAAAATCCCTCGCTCCGCTTTCGCTGATGATGCGGTCTATTTCTTCCGCTATGTTTTCGGGGCTCCTGCCGCGCCATCTGCCCCCAAAAGAGCTCAGATGGCAGAAGGTGCACTGTCCGTAGCAGCCCCGGCTTCCAAGCAGGTTTACCTCCGGCAGCCGCCGCATGGCCGGGGTGCGCAGCGGGAAGGGAAGCGTGTCCAGGTCCTCTGCTATCCGGGGGATTGAAAACTGTCCGCCTCCCAAATCCCAGCTGTCCCCTGCGGTAACAAGCCCGGCGATTTTTTTGTTTTTGTTTTCGTTTTTGTCTTTGATCTTTCCGGCGCTCTGCCCGGAGGCAAGCGCCTGGGCAAGGCTTTTAAAGGTTAGCTCCGGCTCGCCGGTCAAAACTCCATCCACTGCGGGGAAAAGTGTAAGGATGTCCCTGAAGGCAAACGTGGGATAATACCCGTAGGCCGCGATGAAGCGCGGCTGGCACTCTTTTTTTACCTCAGAAAGGAATCCGGCCAGCGCCCGGTCTTTCCCCCAGTGGTACACCATGTGAGCGCCAAGGATGTCCGGCGCGAACGCCCGTATTCTGTTTTTGATGTCTTCGTAAGTTAAATTCTCCAAATATCCCTCGATGATCTCCACTTCGTGCCCTTCTTTTAAGAGCAGGGCGGCCACATAGCCGGACAGCAGGCACGAGGAAAGAGGGGTGTTCGCGATATCGTTGCACCGCTCCGGCACCCTTTCCCTCGGGTGCTCCAGAAGAATAATCTTCATTTTCTTTTTCTTTTTCTTTTTTATTTTCATCTTCATGGCGCTTTAAAAAATGAAAGCATGCTTTTTTCTTTTTTAAAATTTAATCCAGAAGGAGCAGGGCGAAATATTTCACGTAAGGAGATTCTTCAGGGGCCCCGTTTCTGAGAGTTTTTAATTTTATTCCGGCCCTTTTTGCCGTCTCGAAAACGTCAATTCCGGCGCCTTCCATCGAGGGGCGGACGTTCCTGCGCATGGCCCCGCATCCTTTGTTTTTTTTGCACGAGTGGCAAAGAGAGCAGGGGCCCGCCCAGAAGGAAAAGGCCTTGTAGAAACCCCAATGGAAGGCCTCTTTTTCCGCCTGGAGGACCTTCCCCTGGAACTCCCCGGCAGGCGGCTCCCCCTCAAGAAGCACCGCCCTTCTGCAGTCCCTGATAAGGTTTTTTGTTTCTTCGTAATGCGGGGCATCGGGCGGGCAGAGGGGTTTTTCCCCGTAATGGCCGCAGCCGTGGCGGCATTTTAATTCAGTCCAGCCGGGAACGTGGATGTCCCTGGCGCTGATGGGGATTGCCTTCCTGAAACCAAGATCAATAAGCCTGTTAAGCAGCACTGACGTTTTGTCCAGGCAGAGCTTTTGCAACGTTTTTGGGTTCCTTGAGGCCATGACGAGCGCGGTGTCCGATTCAAGGGGGGCGAGCTCCGCAACGGAAAGCCCCAGCGGGGCCATCTCTTTTTTGATCTCGGAATAGGAGAACACCCTGCCGTTCATTGTGTTTATGAACATGTTTAAGTCAAAGAGGGCGGCCTTGTCCGGGCGGTGCTCAAGGAAAAAATCATGAATGAGCAACAGGCCGTCACCGGCCAGGCACCGGACGGCGTTTTTTAATATATGGGCCAGTTCCTTTTTGGAATATACATGTATGACGTTTGAAAGGATGATGAGATCGAACCTTTCATCCTCGAACGGCCAGGGTTCAAGCATATTGGCCGGGCAAAAAAACAGGTTTTGGGCTTCCTTGGATGGCCCTTTCCGGATGAGGCCGATCACCTCCGGCAGGTCCATCAGCGTTGCCTTAAGAGACGGCGCATGTTCCAGAAAACCTTCTGCCATCGCCCCGGAGCCGCACCCGGCGTCCAGCATTTCGCCTTCAAGCGGGAATGAGCCCAGAAACGGAAGCATCTCCTTTACCTTTGCCCTGGCAACCCCGTCCATCGCGTCTATATATCTGCGTCTGCGGCCTTTTAGCTCTTTTTCTTCGGTGGCGGGCAAATAATCCTTCCTTCCGCCTTTTTTGAGGCAGTCCCTGAGGCCTGCCCATGGACTGCACAGCTCCCTCCGCCACAAAACGGAGCCCCCGAGATACTCTTGTTTTCCGGAGACCAGATAACGGCCCGACGTCTCCGAATTGAAATAAAAGGCGTTCCCGTCCGGCTTGTCCATTTTATTATCTGTCTTATTGACCAGGCCCGTCCGGCTCAGCGCCGTTAAAAATCTCTCAAGCGGCCCTTTTTTTATGCGGAGCCTTCGGGATAGGTCCCCAAGTGACATGCCTTGCGGGTGCAGCAGGGTGAATATGCCAAGCTCCACCGCGGCAAACAGGGTCTCTGAAAACCAGTAGGCGGTGGCAAGGTCCTCGATCCGCTGGAAACCCGCCTCCTGAGGATCATGTTCCTCCACGGGCCCGGAGGTCATTTTTTATCGGAGTCCGCCAGGTTTTTTTCGAACATGCCCCGGAGCATATCATTTGCGCAAAACCGGCCGCACATGGTGCAGGAATGCTCGTCCCCGTCTCCCCTTTTTTTCTTTATCTCAAGCGCCCGCTCCGGGTCTATGGCCAGCCGGAACTGCGTGTCCCATTTCATGTCCCGTCTTGCCTTGGACATCTCCTTGTCGGCGTCCATCTTTTTGTGTTTTATCATGTCCCCCACGTGGGCTGCGATCCTGGCCGCGATCACGCCCTCTCGTACGTCCTCCGGGTAGGGGAGCCCGAGGTGCTCGCTGGGGGTCACGTAGCAGATGAAGTCCGCCCCGTAAGAGGATGAAAGCGCCGCGCCTATGGCCGCGGTTATGTGGTCGTAGCCGGGGGCAATGTCGGTTGTTATGGGGCCAAGCATGTAAAAAGGGGCCCCGCCGCTCATCTTCTTCTCCATTATGATGTT
>JAKAGP010000076.1 GCA_021825785.1 Nitrospirota bacterium | reverse complement strand
ACCTGCTGGGTCCAGTTCGACCATGACTCCGCCGAGCAAAAAAAAATCTCCCACTATGTCATGCAAAGGGAAAGGGAGATAAGCGGTTATACGAAATGGGGCAAAGACCTTGAAGTGAATAATTCCCTGGCCGAAAACCTCCTTGGCGCGCTCTGGGGGGCCGGGGATACCGCGGGCAAAAAGGTGCTTTTTGTCTCCGCCTCCGCCGATACTCCTCAATTTCTTCAGAAAAAATACGAGGTAAAGACAGTAGGGGGGGTGGAAGAGGCGGGGACGTTTGCCGCCGATTTAATTCTTGTAGATTCGGATAACCTGCCGTTTAACTCTTACAGTGAGTTCGAAAACCCCTCCGGACATCCCGCAGCCAGGAAGGCCCCTGTCCTGGTTGTCGCAGGCAGCGATCACGAGGTAAGCTACGTTGCGATAACGGCAGGCGCCCGCCATCTTTCCTTCTCGATGCCGAAAGGCCGGTACATGGAGGAGCTGCCCCACATATTGGACGCCCTGATGAGCAAGTACGGGAGGGGCGGGAAATAGCGGCGGGGGTATCATATCGCGGCATGTTCAAGCGCCTGGTCCTTTTCCTGCGGATGATAAAATTTTCCCATTCCATTTTCGCCCTGCCTTTCGCCTTTACCTCGGCGATCATGGCGGCGGGCGGCTTTCCGCCTTTAATAAAAATCCTCTGGATAACCCTGGCGATGGTGGGCGCCCGTTCCGGGGCGATGGCTGTAAACCGGATTGTGGACAGGAAGATAGACGCCATGAACCCGCGTACAAGAAACCGGGAGCTGCCCTCGGAGAAATTGGGGCTGGCTGAAGTCTCTGTCTTTGCGGCCGTTTCCTTTGCGCTGATGGTCTTTGCCTCCTGGATGCTGAATCCCCTGTGCCTTGAGCTTTCGCCGGTGGCCATCGCGGTCGTGGTCTTTTATTCCTACACGAAACGCTTTACCTGGACGTCCCACTTTTTCCTGGGGCTGTCCTTGTCGCTCGCCCCGATGGGGGCCTGGGCCGCGGTGCGGGGCAGCCTGGGGTGGGGGGCCGTCTGCCTTGCTTTTGCCGTGCTGTTCTGGCTGGCCGGCTTCGACGTGCTCTACGCCCTGCAGGACCTCGATTTTGACCGCAGATACGGTTTTTATTCTCTGCCGGCAAGGTTCGGCATAGCGAAATCCCTTTGGGCGGCAAGGTTTTTCCACGTTTTAAGCGTCCTCATGCTCGGGATTACCGGCGCGCTGATGGGTATGAACGCGGCCTACTGGGCCGGCCTCGTTCTTGTGTCGGCATTCTTCGTTTACGAGCACTCCCTGGTGAAGGAGAAGGATTTAAGCAGGCTCAATATCGCTTTTTTCAATATGAACGGCTGGATAAGCGTTACCGTCTTCGTGTTCACGGCGCTTTCGTTCATGGTTTGAGGGCCCTCAGGAAACCTGATCGTCCTGCCCGCGCGAATATCTGTATCTGTATTTTTTTATCAGCTCCCCTACGTTGGCGCGGCATTGCTGTATTTTCTTTACAAGCTCCTCCTTCGTCATGTCTTCGGAGACAACACACGAGGAGAGCGCCTGCAGGTCGGCGTCCGCCGACTTGATGAATTCCAGTTTCAGGCGGTGCATCTTCTCGAATTCCTCCAGCAGAAGGTTCAGCTCGTCTATGAAAGACCTGATGTATATGTCGTCTTTCGTCCTGATCCGCAGCCGTCTGGAATACTCCCCGCCCAGGATGATGCGCATCTCCATCTTCAGTCTCGGAAACGGCCCCACGAAGCGGTGGGAGAAGATCATCGTCAGCAGGATCACGATTGCCACATAGCCGATCATTATAATGAACGGCACATAGGCGGGGTTTATGACCGTGCCAAGGGCCTTTGCCAGAAGGATGAAGACTATCCCTGCCGCAAGCGACGAGATGACTATTAAAGCTACGGAGTAGCGGAGTTCCTTTGAGACAAAATGCCTGCTGGATTCAAGTCTGTGCAAGTCCGCCTCATTTTTTTTCATTTTTATTTCAACATTATACCTGAAAAAACCCATGAATTGGGGGCCCTTTTACAACCGCATTTTTTTTGCGCGAAGTCCCATCGGCTAAAGTATGATTTGTGTCTTTTAACGCTAAAAAAAGGCATTTATTCAAGTTTGAATTTTATAAACTCCGGGTTGAGGCCCCGAAGCGCCTGCGGGATGTATTGGGAGGAACCTTGCGGCCTTGCCTTTTGCCATGGCCGCAGCCGCCCCTGCATTCTAACTAGACATTTAAATTTCCCTGATTTAGAATATTGCAATTTGAGCGGGGCAGACCTTTCGGGGGGAATGAAATTGTCAAGGTGAATTGACGGGTATGTTTTTTGCTTTTGACTGATGAGGATGATACATCTCATAGATATACAGTTTCTGACAAAGGCCATGAAGGCCCTCTCCAGCATAACCGGGCTTAATTTCTCGCTCTATGACGACAGGGAAAATCTTCTGATAGCGCCTTCCAGGGAAGACCCCCTCCTTGCTTCGATCAAGACGGACAAGAAGGGGCAGGAGTTATACAACGGGTTTCTTTCAAAATACCTCAAGCTGACGCTCAAAAACACGAAATCCTTTCTTATCCAGGGTTTTACCATGCAGTATCATGTTTTTATTCCCATCAGATACAAGGAGATCATGCTGGTGGCCCTGTGCGAGGGCTTTTACATGTCCGGCGAGGATTTCGCCAGATTCTACGCCACGAAGGCCGACAAGTTCGGGCTAGCAAACCGCACGATGGAACAGTGGAGAGCGGAGCTGAAATTCGTGGACTCGCATGCCATTGAAAATTATATAAAATCCATAAAGCTGCTGCTGGAAAACATAATCTCCTCCGGGTATGAAAAAGGGGAGCTGAACAAGAGATGGCAGTGGTCCAAGACGATCATAAACCTTGCGGCGAACATAAAATCCGATGCCACGATCGAGGATGTCCGGCAGACAATAGTCGATACGGTCATCTTTCTGTTTAATATAGATACGGCGGCCATATTCGCTCGTAACAAGGACTTCTTCTGTCCCGAGTCCGCGGGCGGCCGCAACCGGGATGTTATCAGGAGGCTCAAGCTCTCGAAGGACAATTACCTGGTATCAAACGCCATCCAGTCGAGGATGCCGGTTTCAGCCATTGACAGCTATAAATTGAAGCACTCCGGCTTTCCGGAAGAGATAATCTCCATGTACCTTTTCCCGATCCACTCCCAGATAGGTTTTTTCGGGTTTTTGGGCGTTTTCAATTCCCTGCTGGACCGTGAGGCATTCGACTCGGTAAACGAGCTCTGCAAACTCTCGGCATACCTCTTTGGCGTCAGATATCTGCGCGATCAGTACGAAAAACACTCGGACGGCCTGAACCTGATAACCATGAAGACCACGCAGCTTTTCTCCCATTACAAGGACCGGCAGGCATTGTGCGATCATATAGTGGCGGAGGCGGCCGCCCTGGTGGATGCGGAGAAATGCTCCGTCATGCTGCCCGATGACGAGGGCGATTCCCTCAGCGTAATTTCCGTAATGGGCCTGAACAAGTGGCTGATGAAGGAAGTGAAGATAAGGGTGGGGGAGGGCATCGCCGGAAGGGTCTTTGAACAGGGGGTGCCGATACTCATAGACAGCGAAGAAAAACTGAAGGCATTCTCGGGCGCGCCCAAGCCGCTTTTCAAAACGCAGTCCTGCATAAGCATGCCCATGAAGATCTCCGGCGAGACGATGGGGATACTGAACGTTTCGGACAAGGCCACGGGAGAGCCATTCACTGAAAAGGACCTGGCGGTGCTTCTGCCCTTCGCCCTGCAGTCCTCAATCCTTTTGAAGCTGTCGAACTGCCACAGGACATCCGAGCAGATGAGGGAGCTTTCGATAACCGACCCCCTTACGGGCCTTTTCAACAGGCGCTACTTCGATGTGCGGCTCGAGGAGGAATACCAGAGGGCGAAGAGGTACGGCCTGAATTTCTCGCTGGCCATTCTGGACATTGACGACTTCAAGGTCCTCAACGACACCGAGGGCCACCTTGCGGGCGATTACGCCCTCAGGGAGATCGCCAATATAATGACCAATTCCATCAGGGCAAACGACATCCTTGTGAGGATAGGGGGCGAGGAATTCGCGATAATAATGCCGCAGACCAGCAAGGACGAGGCGTTCAACGTCCTCGAAAGGATAAGAGGAAACGTGTGCGGCATGATCCTTCCCGGCGTAAAGAGGAAAGAGTCCGGGGGATGCCTGACCATAAGCACCGGGATCGCCATGTACCCGGAGTGCGGCGATTCGATGGAAAACATTATAATACAGGCGGACAAGTCCCTTTATTCGGCCAAGACCAGCGGAAAAAACAGGACTGTCGCGTGGGACCCGTCCGTCACGGTGAAGCCCCCGTTCGTAAAAGACAAGGGCGATTTAAATCAGCCGCAGGGCGGCTGCAATGACGTTCAGTCCCGCCGTGGAGAGTTGCGCCCGGATATGGAAGTGCGGCGGACAGGCCTGGACGAAAAACCTGGCAACGGCCTGACCCGCGAGAACTTGCCGGAGGAGCCCTTCGGCGGTTTCACCATCTGAAGGCCGGATCTGCGCGCCTTTCCCCCAAACGGGGGATTGTAATCTGCCCCGTTTCCAACTAGATTTTAATACGTGGTGAAGCGGTTTTTTTAAAGGCGTTCCGCAGCATTAAATTCCGCAATATCAAAGACAGGAGAGGTCTCTGGAAAAATGGCTGAAGGCTTCGGCAATGTGCTTATCGTCGATGACGAGCCCAATGCTGTTAAAGTGCTCTCGGCGATGCTTTCCAGCGACGGCTACAACATTTTCAAATCCTTCGACGCCCGGAAGGCCCTTGATATCATCAGGGAAGAACCGATGGATGCGATAATCACCGACCTGAAGATGCCGGAGATAGACGGCATGCAGCTCTTCGAATACGTGAAGCTGAACCATCCCGGCATCCCGGTGATCTTTCTGACCGCCTACGGGACGGTTGAGTCCGCCGTCCATTCCATAACGAAGGGGGCATATTACTATTTCATAAAGCCGCCGGATTACACCAAGCTAAGAGGAGTGCTCTCAAAAGCGGTGCGGACGCGCCGCGCGCATACCGAGCGGCCGGCCGTTTGCGGCGCGGGCGCGACGCGCGCGGAGATGCCGGGATCAGGCACCCCCCCGATGCGGATCATAGGCAAGGATCCCGCGCTCAGGAAGATACTGGAGACGGTCGAGGCCGTGAAGGACACCACCAGCAGCGTGCTCATAACCGGCGAGACCGGCACCGGCAAGGAGCTGATCGCAAGGGCCCTGCACTACGGCGGCGTCAGGGCCGGGAAACCCTTTGTGGCCGTCAACTGCGCCGCCATCCCGCGCGAATTGCTTGAATCGGAGCTCTTCGGCTACGAGAAGGGCGCCTTCACCAATGCCGTATCCCGCAGGATCGGAAGGTTCGAGGAGGCCTCTTCCGGCACCATCTTTCTGGATGAGATAACAGAACTGGGGCTGCCGCTGCAGGCAAAGCTTCTGCGGGTGCTTCAGGAAAGGGAGATCGAGCGGCTCGGCGGCAGCCGGAAGATAAAAGTCGATTTCCGGCTCGTCTCCTCCACGAACCGCGATCTTGAAAAAGACGTGCAGTCCGGCAATTTCCGGATGGACCTTTATTACCGGATAAACGTGGTCCATATATCCGTTCCGCCGCTGAGGCTCAGAAGGGACGATATACCCCGGCTGGCCGCGGAGTTCGTAATGGAGTTCTCGGAGAGGGAAAAAAAGGAGGTCTCCCTTTCGGCGGAGGTCCTCAAAATCCTCTGCGAATATTCATGGCCCGGAAATATAAGGCAGTTGAGAAACGTCCTTGAAAGGGTCACCGTCCTTAGCAGGAACGGACTGGTCTCGGTAGACGACCTGCCCGAAGAGATTCTTGCCGGCAGTGCGGACGGCCCCGCGGCTCCGGCCGTCCGCTCCGCGGCCGGAGGACCGGGAATCAACGATGCGGGGGGCCTTTGCGGGCCTGCCTGCCCGCCGCCGCAGGCCACCCAGACCCTGAGGGAACTGGAAGAGCAGGCCATCATAGGCGCGCTGGAGGAGTGCCGCGGCAACAAATCGAAGGCGGCAAAGCTGCTGGGCATTTCAAGGAAGACCTTCTATAAGAGACTCAGGGAAATCAGCTCCGCAAAGACCTGCGCCTGAATCAATCTTGCAGAGTTGCATAATTGATATTCCCTGCGGCAAAGGGGACTGGTCCCCAAGCCACAGGGAATACGCCCGCTATCCACTTAACTTGCAATTTCCAGTAGCTTGCTGCAGGGTCTCCTTGAGTCATTCCCTCACCCTCCGCTTCGGGGCCAGGCCCTTCGCTCCTCCCTCTCCCAATGGGAGAGGGTTGGGGGTGAGGGAGGCCTTCCGAATGATACCGTGAAATGTTTCAGACTATTTTGAGGCCATATAATATATACTTAAAAAATACCGTGTTTTCCATGGAGGGGGGGTACAGTCAGGTGAAAATATTTGTGACCGGCGGGGCCGGCTACATCGGCAGCCACGTGGTGAAGGCGCTCGGTGAACAGGGGCATGACGTGCTTGTCTATGACAACCTGGTGACGGGCAACCGCTGGGCGGTCCTTTACGGCAGCCTGGTTGAGGCGGACCTGGCTGACAGGAAGACCCTTGTTGAAATTTTAAGACAGTTCAAACCGGATGCCGTGATGCATTTTGCGGCCTCCATAGTGGTGCCGGAGAGCGTGGCGCATCCGGTCAAATACTATTTCAACAATACGGCATGCACGGCCGGGCTCATAAAGGCGATGCTTGAGTGCGGCGTCGGCAAGCTCATATTCTCATCCACCGCCGCGGTTTATGGCACCTCCGGGGTGCCGCCGATAAAGGAGACGGCCCCGCTTGCGCCCATTAACCCCTACGGCACCTCCAAGATGATGAGCGAGGTGATCCTGAAGGACACGGCCCTTGCGCATGATGATTTCAGGTACGTCTCCCTGAGGTACTTCAACGTGGCCGGCGCCGACGGGCAGGCCAGGATAGGGCAGGCCTACAAGGAGGCGACGCATCTCATCACGAGGGCGCTGAAGACAGCCAAGGGCGAGATGGAGAGGCTGGACATCTACGGGACGGATTATCCGACGCCGGACGGCACCTGCATAAGGGACTACATCCATGTCGAGGACCTGGCCGGCGCGCACGCGCTGGCGCTTGATTACCTTGCCTCAGGCGGCGCCAGCGAAGTCTTCAACCTGGGCTACGGCCACGGGTTTTCAGTAAGGGAGGTTGTCTCCGCAGTGAGGAAGATAACCGGCATAGGCTTCAGCGTAGCCGAAGCGGGCAGGCGCGAGGGGGACCCTCCGGAGCTTGTGGCGGCAAATGAAAAGATAAAGGCCGTCCTCGGCTGGAAACCGCTCAGGGACGACCTGGATCATATCATAAGGACCGCGTGGCGATGGGAGATGAAGCTGGGCGGGAAATAGGCCCTCTCATCTCATTCCACGGTCACGCTCTTTGCGAGGTTTCTCGGCTTGTCCACGTCGTTGCCACGCAGCACCCCGGCATGAAAGGCCAGCATCTGCAGCGGTATCACATTTACGAA
>JAKAGP010000075.1:6751-7599 GCA_021825785.1 Nitrospirota bacterium | reverse complement strand
CTGTCCGCTTTATTGTTTCCCGATTCCATTAAAAGGACCTCTTTTAAAAAATTCCCTCTGAATGACCGGCACTAACAACCGGCATAACCAAAAATATACCATATTTTCCGGTATGTGAGGGGCGGGATAAGCGGGCAGGGCATGAATATTGAAAAAATTTTCTGCTAAACTCAAACCGTGGAAGATGAAAAGGATCCTGACGGGCAAGAGGCGGTCCGGCTGCCTATTGACGGGGTGCTGGACCTGCACACCTTCGATCCCAGGGACGTGGAAGATCTACTGCCTGAATACATCGCCATGTGCAGGGGAAAAGGGATCTTCGAACTGCGGATAATACATGGCAAGGGAACGGGAACGCTAAGGGAAAAGGTCCACTCCATCCTCAGGCGGCGGCCGGAAGTAGCCACGTTCCGCCTTGCCGGCCAGGAGGCTGGAGGCTGGGGCGCAACGCTCGTATTTCTTAAGAGATTTTGAATGAAGCAAGATGAAAGTAACTGCTCAAAAAACAAAAAAGCAAAAAGATCAAAAATTGCCTTTTACCCTTTTCCATGTCTCCGTCCTTCCAAAGAGGGAGAACCCCAGGTATCCCCTTAGTTTCATCGTATCCGGGTCTGCAAGAGAGATGTAGCAACTGTAGGTCTTGCCGTTGTCAGGGTCGTAAACCGTGCCCTTCCATGAACCCTGGCCGGTATAGGCCGCATGGATTATCACCAGTCCCAGTATAGGCTGGCGGCGGAGGGCCGGGGCCGGGTTGTTCTCATCGAGGGCAGGCCTGCCCCTGTCATCGTTTGGCTGCCTGAGCCACGCAAGCCTTCCAAGAAATCCGCCTGTTCTGTCCGCATCCCTGT
>JAKAGP010000075.1:0-6741 GCA_021825785.1 Nitrospirota bacterium | reverse complement strand
TTTCTGGGTAAGCCAGAAGCCGATTATCCGCTGGGGCTGCTGGGCACCCCCGTGCATTTCTCCTTTTGGGCAATTTACCTCTTTGGCCTGTGCTGCGCCGCCCGGTAAAAGGAAAACGGTAAAAATAGCAAAAAAAACGAAAAAACAGCAACTTGCCGTTTTTGCATGGCGTAAAGATCCCTTGCGGCAGGCTTTCCTGATGCCAGAAGCAAACATAACCTTTTTAGTATAAAAAAACTGGCTGGCATACTGCCAATTCCACTTTTGCCTCTTCCCATCAAAAGACTGCCCTGATACAGAATTTTGCCTGGCCGGTATTCTCTTGTCCATGGATATTTCAGGCTAGGACTCCTCAAAGAGATTTTATATATAAATAATTTTACTGATGTTTTTTTAAAGTTTTTCCTGTTAATTCCCGATATATAAACAAAGTCTATGAAAAATTAAGGACATTTGGCATTGCCATTCTGGCATACATAATTTCGTTAATAAATGTTTTTAGGTATAAATTTTTTTGGTATACGGGGGCCGGACATGAAAACATTAATCATCGGAAGTTATTGATCTCAATGGGTATTTCCACCTCCAAGGATGCCGTACCCCGCCTTCCGCGAAGACGGTTTTTCATACGTTCAGGCGACCCTGAAAACGGGTCTGGCCCGAAGGTCCCGGACGGCAAACCGGCGTGGATGCTGCGCATTTTGTGCGTGGCGGCCTGTGTTTGCGTCTTCCTGTATGCGGCAGATATTCATCTGACCATTCTGCAGCAGGCCGTGGTGGGCTATGGGCTGCTGGGCCTGGTGCTCGTTCTCATGCGTCTGCCTTCTGCCAAGACACAACCCATCAGGACTTTGATCCTGCTTACAGCCGCTTTTATTACACTGCGTTATTGTTTTTTCCGGACATTTTATAGTCTCACGTATACCGGATTCCTTGCCTCCATCGCCATGCTGCTGCTTTACGGCGCTGAAATGTATTCCGCGCTTATTTATTTTTCCGGTATGTTCGTTAATCTGTGGCCCCTCAAAAGAAAAGTGGTCCAACTGCCGGAAAACCGTGCCCTCTGGCCTATTGTCGACATATTTATTCCCACTTACAACGAACCGGAGGAAATGGTCAAAATTACCGTTTCCTCCTGCTCCCAGATGGATTACCCGGCTGACAAACTGAATATTTATATATTGGATGACGGGGGGACCATTCAGAAACGAAACAGCCCGGATGCGGCACAGGCCCTGGCGGCAAATGAAAGGGCGTCGCGGCTCAAAAAAATTGCGCAGGAGTTGGGTGTCAATTACATAACCAGGGAGATGAACGAGCATGCCAAGGCAGGCAATCTCAATAACGCCCTTCAGCGCACCAGGCTGGCATATGCTGAAAAAACAGCCCTTGGCGGCGAATGGCTGAACTGGGGCACTGTTTCTTCACCCGGGGACCTGGTCCTCATCCTTGACTGCGACCATGTGCCCACCATGGATTTTCTAAAGAACACGGCCGGTCTGTTCCTCAAGGATGAAAAATTGTTCCTTGTGCAGACGCCCCATTTTTTCATCAATCCAAATCCCATCGAAAAAAATCTCGGCACCCATAATGACGCGCCAAACGAAAACGAAATGTTCTACCGTGCCGTGCAGCCGGGACTGGACTTCTGGAATTCCTCTTTCTTCTGCGGTTCGGCGGCCCTGCTGCGGCGAAAGCATCTGGAGGAAGCCGGAGGGATCTCCGGAGACACCATTACCGAGGACGCTGAAACCGCGCTCTCCCTTCATGCAAAGGGATACAGGAGCGCATACCTGCTTAAACCCATGATATGCGGACTCTCCCCGGACACATTCGAGGACTTCATGATACAAAGGAGCAGGTGGACGCAGGGCATGATCCAGATACTCCTGCTGAAAAAACCTTTTTTCAAAAAAGGATTGAGCTGGTACCAGCGCCTTTGCTACACCAACAACTGCCTTTTCTGGTTTTTTGGCCTGGCCCGCTCGATCTTCATCATAGCTCCCCTGGTATATCTGTTTTTCGGGTTCGGTATATATAACGCATCGCCGGCGCAAATATTGGTGTACGCCGTGCCGCATCTGCTTTGCTCCATGGCCATAACGAACTACCTGTTCGGCGAGGTGCGATGGCCCTTTTTCTCCGAGCTGTTCGAGACCGTACAGAGCATCTTCCTTGTGGGCCCCATCATTGGCGCCATTTTGAACCCGTCAGCGCCTAAATTCAAGGTCACCCCCAAGGGCAAAAACCTGGATTCCGATTATCTGAGCCTTCTTTCCGTGCCCTTTTATATCATCCTGGTCATGACCCTGGTGGGGCTGCCCGCAGCGGCGGCGCGCTGGAGCGAATATCCCATGCAAAGGGGGGCGATAGCGGCATGTCTGGCGTGGGTCCTGTTCAACATTTTCCTTGTCATGTCATGCCTGGGCATTGTGTACGAACTGAGGCAGATAAGAAGACAGCACCGCATACTGACCACGGAGAAAGCAAAGGCCCGGATCGCTGGAGCGGATCTGGATGTCAATATCCACGACATTTCACTGGGAGGATTAAGTATCTTTCTTCACGGAGAACATCCTGTCAGAGTGAATGAACGGCTGATGGTGTCCGCGGAAGGCAATTATTCAGACCGCCCATCCATTAAAGCCAGACGGGCCGCCCTGATCAGGAAAAGGCGCGAAGCAGTGGCGGCAGAACCGGCATTTGCGGTGGCGGGAAACATACCGGGGCAGGAAACCAGCGGTATTCATGCCCGCAGATCGGGCATGGACGGCAGCCTCACCATGGCCGGGGGACTTGCATCCGGGCCAGGGCTATGTCCTCCTGAATCCGCAGGCAGTGTCTGCAGGGTGCGGTATTCCATTCCCGTCACCGTCAAACGGGTCCAGCAAACTGACGGGGGCGTGAAACTGGGTTGCATCTTTGAGACGGACAGCGTGGAAGACGTAAGCCAAATAATCGCCTTCGTGTATGGCGATAGTTCCAGGTGGGAAAATTTCTGGCAAAACAGGAAGGACCCCAGGGCTCGCATTGCGATAGCGTTATTTTATCTTTTTTTTAAAGGGGCCAAAGGGGCCAGGCGGAACATGCAGGCCACATTGGCCGTTGTTGCAAAATATACCGGAAGAGGGATGGAGAGCTTATGGGAGAAATGGAAAAAATACGCTTTCGCTTAAAAATAAAAATATGGCCTCTGCTCGGAGCGGTAGCTCTTTTCCTTATTTTCCCGCTCCCCGTCCAGGCTGTCGAAATGAGCGTCAACTTAACCAAGCTCGCTCCCGTGGTGTCCACAAAGCTTTATGGCGCTCAGGACAGCTACACCGTTAAAATCCCAATCCCGGACCGCTGGAAGATCAACAGGGCCGTTCTGAAATTTTCATATGTTAATTCCACGGCACTGATCAGGCAGAATTCGCGCCTGGTTGTCTGGCTCAACGAAAGGCCACTGACCCAGATAACGCTGGATTCGTCTTCCCCCGGCGGACAGGTCTCGGTCCTGCTGCCTGCGCGATTGCTGAAGCCAGGCTATGACGACCTCCGCTTCAGCGTGTCACAGCATTACACAAACAGTTGCGAGGACCCAACCGCCCCTGAACTATGGACGACCCTCGCGCTGGACAGATCGTCCATAGATTTCGACTATACACTGAAAACCGTACCGTTGTCCCTTTCAGCGGTCAATTTCCTTTTTGACGCCCGCATATTCAGTACAGACAAGGTGAACCTGGCAGTGGAAGACCTTTCGCGGGAGGAGATCGAAGCGGCCGCTATCGCCGCCATGGGGATTTCGGTGCGGTTTGACTACCGCCCCGTACATTTCTCCCTTTCCGGGGGGCTAAAGCCGGGATGTGACAACATCGTCATAGGCGATAAAAGTTTTGTTACCCGCATAACGGGAAACAAACATTTGAATGCCAGCGGCCCGCTCATCAATATTTTCCATATGCCTGGCGACGACGCCCACGCGCTCATTACCGTGCAGGGCTCCGGCGGGCAGCAGCTTAAAAAAAGCGCACGGGCGTTTGCATCCCTGTCCTTTCCTCTTCCCGACTCCCCATCCATGAGGGTGCAGCAAGTGGCCATAGCCCGCCTGTATCCCCTCGCCGGAAACGATGTCCTGATCCCGGGACATGAATATGCGTTCAGGGATATAGGTTTCAAGACTGCCACCTTTCAAGGGATGGGATGCAAGCCCGGCGATATCTCCATAAAATTGCCTGACGGCATCATGCCGCAGTCAAACAGCTATGTGCGTCTCGGACTTCATCTGGCTTACGGAGGCGGCATGCGAAAAGACAGCGTGCTGAACGTATCGGTGAACGGCAAGTTCGTGTCGGCCATATATCTTGACAACCAGAGCGGGACAACGTTCGCGGATTACCGCATCGACATCCCCGCCGGTCTCTTCAGGTCCGGGAAAAACACTGTAAGGTTCACCCCCGTCCTGACGCCGATGGTTACCCACCGCTGCGAGTTTATACAGACCGGCAACCTTGTCCTGACCCTCTTTGACGATTCAACAGTGCAGATCCCCTCGATGGCCAATTGGACCGCCATGCCGCGCATCGACCTGTTCGCCATTGACGGTTTCCCTTTTACTGAGGATGCAAGCATGAAAGATACTCTTGTGTATCTTCCGGAAAAGAATTCATACGCAGCCGCGGCAGCCATCAACCTGCTTGCAATGGCCGCGCAAAAGGACGGTTTCCCGGGGTATAGCATACATCTTACTTACAGCGAGCCAAAAGGGGACGGCCGCAATGTCATAACGGTAGGCACAGTAAATACCCTGCCGGAAAAAATATTGAAAGCCATGCCGGCACAAATAGGCAAAGATGGCCTTCTCCCCTACCCGCTCATTAAAGATTATTCCGGCGAAAAGACCATTCTTAGCGCGCGCCTGGATGCCATAATAGGCAAGGTCCTTCCCCCCCCGGTCAAAAACCGGCCGGTGTTGCCCGATATCAGGGCGCTGGTCCGCGAAATGAGCGAACCCGGAGGGCAATGGGTGTTCCTTGCGGAATTCGAATCTCCGTATAAGAGCGGAAGATCGGTCCTTCTGCTAACCGCTATTTCCAGCCCGGCCCTTTATAACGGCTCAGATGCTCTGCTGGAACCTTCTGTACAGGGCCGCTGCACCGGGGGACTTGTGGTATTAGACCCTTCCTCTCCGGAAAAGAGCATAGTGGGCCTCGATACCGGAGAGACCTACTATGTGGGCGGCCTGGGCCTGTTCCCCCGCCTGAACGCCCTCATTTACGAACATGACGTGCTCTTCTTTTTATTGCTTTTAGGAAGCTTTGGCGTGCTGACCCGTTTTGCTTATCTGAAACTGAAGGCCATGAGGGCCCAAAGAGACAGCGATGAAGAAGCTTAGTTTTTTCCTCCTGGCAGTGGCCGCCCTTTCATTATGGAGCCGCGCAGAAGCCAAGGCGCCTCAAAAAGAATGGGATGCCTATAAGGCGCAATTCATTTCGGCGGACGGAAGGAATATTGACCGGCAGCAGGGGAAAACAAGCACCTCTGAAGGCCAGGGATACGCCATGCTCCTGGCGGAGGGTTTTGACGATTATCCGGCCTTCCAAAAGATATGGCGGTGGACAAAGAACAACCTCCAGGTCAGAAAGAATGACCGCCTTTTTGCATGGGAATGGGGGAAGCGGCCCGATGGGCAATGGGCCGCGATCGATCTTAACAACGCCACCGACGGTGACACCCTCATCGCATATGCTCTCGTGCTGGCCGGAAGGAAGTGGCGCAATGCCTCCTACGCTTCTGCCGGACGCGCGATCGCCGCTGATATCAGAAAGCATCTTGTCATAGAACGAAACGGAATGCTCCTGGTGCTGCCGGGTTGTTACGGTTTTTCATCCAATGACGCCCTGGTCATGAATCCGTCATATTTCATATGGCCTGCGTACCGGATCTTCGGAGAAGTTGACAATAAACAGTTCTGGAGCAGGGTCTACAGAGACAGCATGAAGCTTCTAGGCAAGGCGCGCTTTACTGTTTTCGGATTGCCCCCTGACTGGATGACGGTAAACCGGGTCGGCGCCCCGCTGCCCACCGGGAAAAGGAGTGTGTACGGTTACGGCGCCATAAGGGTCCTGCTTTACCTTGCGTGGGAAAAGGACAAAACCGGTCTTTCACCCTTCAAAAAATTTATCGGCCTGTACAAATGCCTTGGGTTCATCCCCAGGGAAGTGGACCTGGAAAATAACACTTTTTCAATGGATGATGCGCCGGCCGGGTTTTACGCAGTATATGCCAGGGCGGCCCGGCAGTTGGGAGAACCGGGACTGGGAAGGATTCTCGAGCAAAAGGCGGCTCAAAAACTCAAGCTGGAGAGCGGCAGCTATTACTCGAATTCCCTTTATCTGCTGTCGCTTATGGAATGGAAATAAAAAACTGTTTTATATTAAGCGGTCCATTGGCCCGGATGTCCGCAAGTCCTGGAACCAACGGGTATAAAGAACTAAGGATCTGCAAGGAGGAACCGACATGTTTTCAAGGAAGTTGTTAGCGGCTGTTTTTGTCCTTTGCCTGGGGTTTGCGGCCCCGGCTTTAGCTATTGACAGTTATCCCGGCTCAACCTGGGGGGAGTTGCTGTGGCAGGTGCCCGCACATGGCCCTCAGCCTAACATCCCGGACCTGCTTACGGACGGATGGATAAGGCAGGGTGCGGACGTGGCCCATTTGGACGGTGTGCACCTGGTGCCGTATATGACCCTGCGATGGACG
>JAKAGP010000074.1 GCA_021825785.1 Nitrospirota bacterium | reverse complement strand
ATACCCGTATTCGCGGAGGATGGCGCTTGTGAGTTCCCTTAAAGCAGTGTCATCTTCGGCCAGAAGTATGGTTTCAGTCCCTCCGCGCAGACTGCCGTTATCCGGGCGCTCCTTTTTTTGTTCCCTGGCAGGGACACTGCTGAGGGGCAGGTATATCTTGAAGGTCGTTCCGATCCCGGGCTCGCTTTGAACGTCAATACGGCCGCCATGCTGCTCTATTATCCCGTAGGTTACGGAGAGGCCCAGCCCTGTCCCCTTGCCCACCTCTTTTGTCGTGAAAAACGGATCGAATATCCTTTTCGTGGTCTGGGCCTCCATCCCGGTGCCCGTGTCCGTCACCGAGATCATGGCATACCTGCCGGTCCTGAAACTGCCGCCTCCTATGAGTTCCTCATTCAGATCGGCGGCCCCCGTCTGGACCACAATGAATCCTCCGGCCGGCATGGCGTCCTTGGCATTCGCCACCAGGTTCATCAGGACCTGTTCTATCTGGCCGCTGTCCGCCAGGATGATAAGGTCATCGCCGGAGCACCTGACCACCAGCTCTATATCTTCCCGGATCAGCCTCAAGAGGAGTTTTTCCACCCCCCGTATCAGCGCATTCAGCTCCACAGGGCAAAGGCTTATGGTCTGTTTCCGGCTGAATGCCAGGAGACTACTGACCAGTTTGACCGCCCTCTGGGAGGCCGAAAGGATCTGGTCCGCGTAATTTTTCAGGGGGCCGTTTTCCCGCAGCCTGGACTCCAGCAGATCGGCATAGCCGATTATGGCGGACAGTATATTGTTGAAATCATGCGCTATCCCTCCGGCCAGCTGGCCCACGGCCTCCATTTTTTGCGCCTGCCTTAACTGCTCTTCCAGTTTTCTTTGCCGGGTAATGTCGGTTGTAATGCCCAAAAGCGCCGTGATCTTTCCGTTTGCGTCCCGGAAAGGCACCGATTGTGTCGAGAGCCGGCGGCTTGTGCCCTTCAGCCCTATGATCTCGAATTCCAGGGAGGCAGGTTCGCCTCTGAAGGTCTTTCCCACAAGCCTTTTAAAGGCGTCCCGGTATTCGGGCAGCATCAGGCCCAATACCGATTTGCCTTTGACCTGCTCGAATGAATCGGCTTCTATCATGGCCAGCCCCGAGGGGTTCATCGCAAGCAGGGCGCCGTCAGGGGCAAGCAGCTTTACGCACTGCGGCTCGGACTCGATGATCATCCTTAAACGGCTTTCGCTTTCCTTCAGCGCCTCTTCCAGCCGCTTCCGTTCTGTGATGTCCTGAAGGGTTTCCGTCACAAAAACCAGTTGCCCGTCTGGATCATAGGCCGGGGCGGCGCTGAATATTATGTACCTTTCAGTTCCGCCAAGGATGCGAAACCACCCTTCGGACTCAAGCCCCTTGTTGGCCAGCCTGGAATGAGAGTGCGCCGCATACAGCCTGCCTATTTCTTCATAGTTTCCGTCTATTATCAAATCGGCCAGTGTCGGGCGCTTTTCCTGATAGAAGGGTTTCCATTGGTCCCTTGTTCCCACCATATCGGCCGACTTCAACCCTGTGAGCTCCTCGCACGCCTTGTTCCAGACCACGACCTCATGATTTGAGTTAAGCACGAAGGCTGCCACTGTAAGGTTTTCAATCAGACTGGCGTGAAGGGAGTCAGCCTTTTGCCGCCAGTTCGTGGAAATTGCCCTGATGCGTTGCCCGTTTTTCCCGGTTTTCAAAAATTTCCAATCCTTTGCTCTAAAAGCGGATAATTTTATAAAAAGTATATGAATTATTTTAAAAAAGGCAGGGTATTGTCAACATTCATCTGAAAAAAGCAAAAATGATCAAAATCGTAGTTTTAGGGTCAGGGGATATCCTTTTATGCTTTTTGCCGGAATGTCCGGGACCGTTTTTTAATTTTTGCAATGGCCTTTAAGATTTTAACTCATTGAATTAAAAAATAAAAATTTATAAAAGTGATCAATGAGCCGGCGCCGCCGCCCTGATTTCTGAAACCTCCTTTTCCTGTGGAGTTAATAGTTTTGTGTGGACAGGATGGCCGTTTTTGACATAGAATAGTCCACTTATTATGTATCTTGGGCGTATGCCCTGAAGGGGGAAGGAAAGGCGGAAATGGCGAGGCGGCGGAGCAATTTTTCTGGTGCAGTATTTGCGTTGGCAGTTTTCTTTGTTTTTCTTCTCAGTCCAGGGGTACGCGCGGCACAGACTCAGACTGGAGTTGGCAGAATAGGAAAAGAGGGCTGCGTAACGGGAAAGTGCCACAGCAACATGGGAACTGACAAGTTCATCCATGGCCCAACAGCGGCGGGTGATTGCCTTTTCTGCCACCAGAAAATTGGCAACCACAAATTCAAGGCCACGCCGGATCCCGTATCAAAGCTCTGCTACAAGTGCCACGACAGGATGGACTCAGCAGCGCATGTCCATCCGCCGGTCAAGGCTGGCGCGTGCACCGCGTGCCACAGCCCCCACCAGTCGCCATACCAGTTTCAGTTAAGGCAACCCGAAGGACAAAAACTCTGCTTCATGTGCCATGACAAAAAGATGATGGCTGGCCCTTTCAAGCATGGACCGGCAGCAACCGGCCAGTGCACCATATGCCATAACCCTCACGGCTCGCCTAATGACTACATGCTTTTTGCCGAAGGAAATGACCTCTGCCTGTCCTGCCATACGGACAAGGCGGAAGAGCTGAAAAATGATAAACACATCCATCCTGCCGTAGAGCTTGGATGCGTGAACTGCCATAGCCCCCACAGCGCCGGTTACAAGTACAACCTGAAACTGGACCGCCACGAAGACCTCTGCTTCATGTGCCATACGGGCAAGAAAGCGCATGTGGAAAGCGTAAAGACCAAACATGGGGCCATCACCCAGACCAAGAAAAAATGCCTTAACTGCCACAATCCCCATGGTTCCAACTATCCAAAGATGCTTCTTAAAAAACCCATAGACCTGTGCCTTTCCTGCCACGACAAGCCTATGGATACTCCGACCGGCAAGATAGTGAACATGAAGCAATACCTGGCCGACAACAAGGACTGGCATGGGCCTGTCCGGGAAGGGGACTGTCCGGCCTGCCACAATCCGCACGGCTCAAACAATTTCCGGATGCTGCGGAAACAATTCCCTTCCACTATGTATACGCCCTATGATCCAAGCGCATACGCCCTCTGCTTCATGTGCCACCAGAACACCATTCCGGCAGAGAAGTACACGACAACGCTTACTAACTTCCGCAACGGGAATCTGAATCTGCACTATGTCCATGTGCACCAGATCAAGGGCCGCGTATGCGTATTCTGCCATGACCCGCATGGCAGCAATAACCCGAAGCATATCAGGGACTATGCGCAGTTTGGCATATGGCATCTGCCGATAAATTACAAGAAGACCGCCACAGGGGGCCAGTGCTCTCCGGGCTGCCATGTTACGCGCTACTATGACCGGAATAATCCGGTGAAAAACAGATAGGGCCTGTAAAAAACAGATAGGCCGGTGAAAAGGGGCAGCATTAAGTAAAATGCAGCATGAAATGCTGCGTCATTCTGGAATTGGACAGCAGGTTTTTAGTTTTTTTTGAAGAGGTTTGAAGAATTGGGAGAGATCTTAAAGTGGAAAATATGATCATCCGGAAGGGATCCTTGGAGAAAAAGAGGTCCCATTTGGCCCTGGCAACCGGTTTTATGTGTCTTATGGCTTTTGCAATTGCACTGCCCGCCTTTGCCGCCCCGGCGCAGGAACCGGGGACTGTAACGCCAAAGGCGGCAGTACAGAAAAATCAAAATCAAAAACAAGATCAAAAAACCCTTACGGGCTCTGCTCTGGCGCTTTCCCTGTTAAGGGAGGTATCCGCCTTGGAGCGGGTAAACAAGCTGGATGAGGCAATAGCGAAGACAAAGGAAAGCATCACTGCGGACCCCTCGTGCATGCCGGCCAAAGTCCAGCTTGGAAACCTGTTCATCAAAAAAGGCCAGCTGGATAAGGCAATGAAAGTCTTTGAGAATGCCCTTAAGCAAAATCCCGAATTACATGCCGCAAAGACTGGCGAAGGGGTCATCCTCTTTAAAAAAGGAGATCTCCAGGGCGCGCTGGCCGACCTGAAGGAAGCCCTCGAACTCAATCCAAACCCGGTCCTGGCGTATTATGAACTGGGCAATGTCTATTTGAAAATGGGTCAGCCGCAGAAGGCGCTGGAGGCGTATAAAAAAGGGATAGAGAAATTAAAGCAGGGGAGGCACGCATGGTAAGGGAAAAACTAAGGGCCTTGCATGGGACCGGCAGCCGCGGCTTTTCCGCCTTTCTGCTGATGGCCGTATTTTTGTCCGTTCAGGGTTTTTGTTTTTTCTCTTCCCTCCCCCTGGCTTTCGGCCAGAACCTCCAGGTGGGCACAAAGGCCCCTGACTTTGTTCTTAAGGATCTGAGCGGCCAGACGAAGACGTACGCCGACGTGAAGGGTGCCAAACTGACTGCCCTGGTGTTCTGGGCCGCCTGGAGTGAAAACTCCCCGCGCGAGTTCAAGGACATCGAGGCCCTTTATCACAAGTACAAGGACAAGGGTTTCGCTGTGGTGGCAATTGACGTCGAACAGCAGAACATAGACAATGACGCCCTTGCCAAGATAAGGGCCAAGATGGCGGAACTCAAGCTCGATGTCCCCGTGCTCATAGACTATGGGCTGGTTGCCTTCCATGACTACGAAGTGATAGCGGTACCGACTACCGTTATACTGGATCCGGACATGAAGATACAATACGAGCTTTTCGGTTATCCCATCGTCGGCTCCGCGGATATGCTGGATTACATAAACGGGCAGTTCGGGGGCACAAGGAAGGGCGGCAGCGCAAAAAATGTCTACATGCCCAGCGATAAAGCCCTCAGGTGTTATAACCTCGGCATGAGGATGCTCGAATCCGGGCGCATGGCAGATATGGCCCCGGCATGGCTGGAAAAGGCCAGCGCCGCAGACCCTAAATTCGCCCGTCCGAACGTAAGCCTGGGAGAGTACTATGCTGCGCACAACCAGCCCCAGCTCGCAAAGCAACAGTTCGAACAGGCGCTCACGAAGGAACCCGGCAACGTTATTGCGACGTGCGATCTTGGCACCCTGCTGGCCGGCTCCGGGGATGTTAAAGGGGGCATGGCCCTTATGGAAAAGGCCCTGAAGCTTGACGAAGCATACACTCCCTGTTACTATATGCTTGGCTATTATTATGGGAAGGGGGGCGACATGGCTAAAGCGCGCAAACTTTTCGACGCCGGGGCCAGGCTCGATCCCATGGATTCCCAGGTTTATATGTATGAAGGTAAACTGTATGAGGGAAAAAACGACGCGCGGGACGCCGCAGTTGCTTACGGAAAGGCCCTGAAGATCATGTTAAAGCAATGATAAAACGGGTTTTCCTCTGTCTGCTTTTCTTACTTCCCCTCCTGCCGCAAAATAGTTATTCAGACGTTGCCCTCAGGATCATCACCCCCGTGGACAAGGGATACATGCAAGGGGGACAGACTCTTTCAGTCGTATCCAAGATAACGGAAAACACATTTGATTCCCTTCAAATATATGTGGACGGGAGGGTGCAAAAAAACCTCAAGGATATTAATGGCAAGCAGTATGTGTGCTCTGTCGTCAATGTCCATCCCGGCATAAACCGGATAATGGTTTCGGGCATCGCTTCAGACGGCGCCCCAAGCTCAAGCCAGGTCAGCGTCTTTATCATTTCGCCCATATCCGCACAAAACAACACGCCTCCGGATGGCTATACCCAGTATCTGTTCCACAGTTCCTCGAGCACCTGCTTCACCTGCCATCAGATGGAGCCGCAGGCGGCTGACGATACCCCGGCAAAACATTCGGATTCCAGCTGTTATACCTGTCATAAGGAGATAACCGACCGGCCATACGTTCACGGCCCGACCGCGGCATGGGCCTGTCTTATGTGCCATGACCCGAAGGCAACCCCGAAATATGCCACACTCTCTCCACCAGAGAAGATGTGCGAACAGTGCCACGGTGACCAGATCGGCGCATGGCAGAAACTCAAACACCAGCACGGCCCCTTTGCGCTTGGGATGTGCACCACATGCCACAGCCCTCACGGCTCCGACTGGCCGTTCTGGACCAGAAAGTTTCCAACCGATCTATGTCTGTCCTGCCACGTGGGGCAGACCGGAGACCATATAATCACCTTTTTTAACGGCCAGCCTCATCCGATCCGCGGCAAGCCGGATCCCAGGCATCCGGGGCAGGAACTGTCCTGCGCCTCGTGCCACAGCCCTCACGCGTCGCCCTACCGGTTCCAGCTCTTCGCTGACTTCGGTCACCTGCGGCATTTCTGCATGGGATGCCACGGCAGCCGGATACCATTTTAAAATGAAGCACCCTGCAGCAAACTGCAGGGATTGCAAGTTAAAGGGCTTTCCGGGGGAGAGAAATTCCGCTTCCGCCATTTGATATATAATAAAAATTGTGGGCGGCAGATTTCCTGACGAGTTTGGATTTCTATTAGACACGCTGGATTCCATTAATATCTCCGCTGTCGTGATCGACGAGGCCCGGCGGATCCTGGCGGCAAACAAGGCATCAGGCGCCCTCTTCGGGTGCGGCTCCGGGGAACTGGAAGGCGGCGGCATAGAATCGTTTATTGCCTTCGGGGTTCAGGCCACCGCTGTTTCAGGGGGAATCACCAATACAGATGGTCATGCCGCGGGCTGCGCTGTTTTCCCTGCGGAAGCGCATGGGGGGGACAGTTTTGAAGCCTGCTGCGCCAGAAAAAACGGCGAGGCCTTTGCCGCAAAGATCACGATGATAACGCGGGGCTCGCCCGTCCGCCATGCTGTTATCATACAGCAGATAAAGGACGACCCCAGGCACTCCGGGCTCATAAACGAGCTGGGAGGGATAATAAATTCCAGTCTCAGTATCGGCACCATTTTCAGGATGGTCGCCTCGGAGATAAGAAAGATCATCGATTACGACAGGGCCAGCCTTCTGCTTAATGATGAGAAAAAGAAAAACCTGCTCATCTTTGCCCTGGACACAGGGATGAAAACGCTCATGCCAAAAGGGATAAGGGCGCCGGTAGACACCACCAGCGCGGGCTGGGTGGTGCAAAACAACCAGCCCTGGATAAATTACGATCTCCGGCAGGAGATCCGGTTCCCCGATGACAAAAAACTGGCCGCCGAAGGCATACGCTCAACCATAAGCATCCCTCTTTTCAAAGACCGCATGCTGGGCGTGTTCAACCTGGACAGCACCATGCCTTCAAAATACTCCGGTGATGACCTTCAGATACTCCTCGCGGTGGCCAGGCACATCTCCATGGCGCTTGAGAACGCCCTTCTTTTCGAGGAGATATCGAAGGAGAAGAAGGAATGGAAAAAAACCTTTGACGCGATAACCGATATGGTATGGATAGAGGACGGGAACCAGCAGATAATCCGGGCAAACCAGACCGTTCTGGAGAAGACGGGCTTCTCTGCCGCGCAGGTGGTGGGAAGGCCCTGCAGGCAGGTCATGGAAAAAATAGGGATACAGATAACAACCAGTCTCTGCCAGCAGACTTTGACAAGCCGGATGCCTTCCTTCCTGGAGCTGACAGGCAAGGACGGAGGCATCTTTCTTTTCTGGGTCTA
>JAKAGP010000073.1 GCA_021825785.1 Nitrospirota bacterium | reverse complement strand
CTGGTGTCCTCCGGGCCCGTCGAGTAGCTCGGTATGAGGCTGATCTCCCTGAAGTAAATCTCGTTTGGGTCCATGCTGAGCGCCTCCCCCGGTTTTGCCGGCGTAAAAAGGACGACCCTTCCGCCCTCGCCCGCCGTCTTAACGGCCGCCTCCATCGCATGGACGCTGTTTGGCCCCGCTATCACCACATCAGCCATCCGCCCGCCGGTGATCCCGTAAACCGCCCGCTCCAGGTCCTCGCGCCCGGCATCTATTGCGTGATCGGCCCCAAGTTCCAGGGCCTTTTGAATCCGGTAGGAAACCCGGTCGGCGCCGATTACCTTTTTTACGCCGAGGGCCTTCAGGGCAAGCACATGGAGGGCGCCCATTACGCCAAGCCCTATGACAAGGGCCGTCTCCGCATGAAACCCGCCGCCGGCAAGCCCGGCCCTCCGAATCCCCTTCAGCACACACCCCAGGGGCTCCACGAGCATCCCGTCCTCGAAGGAAATGCCTGAGGGAAGTTTGAGGGTATCGTTTTCAAGGTTTACCCGGGGTATGCGGATGTATTCCGATATGCCGCCCGGATGGATGGAAGAGCCCTTCCATGTGGGACAGTGGACGAAATCGCCCTTTCTGCAGAAAGGACACCTTGCGGTGTCCATGCAGGGGGCATGGTGATGGACCGCCACCCTGTCGCCAGGTTTGAAGCCGGAAACTCCGTCGCCCGTCTCCACGATCACGCCTGACGGCTCGTGGCCAAGCACAAGAGGAGCCTTTTTCTCTATGTACCAGGGCATCAGGTCGCCCGAGCAGATTCCGGAGGCCATCGTCTTCATGACGGCCTCCCCGGGGCCGGGCTCCGGGACGGGCATCTCCTCTATCCTTATATCGTTAAAACTGTAGAGTTTCGCGACCTTCAACTGCCATCCCGCTAAGTTTTAATCACGTACTTTATTCCCCGGCCGAGGGCCAGGCGCCCGAGTGCCCTTTCAGCCCCGGCAAGCGTACATATGCCCGATATGAGGGGTTTCACATCGATCCTTCTTTCCGAAAGGAGCCTGACGGCCAGCCGCACGTCCCGGGGGCAAAAGTGAAAGGACGCCATGAGCGTCAGTTCATCGTAGTGGAGCCTGTGGGAAGGCCATGCCACTTGCATGCCTTCCTTGAGCCCGCCGAAGAGCATTATTTTTGCCCCGCGCCTTGCGTATTCAGGGGCGGACTGCCAGACCTCCCTGCGTCCGGTGCACTCTATCACGTAATCGGCGCCCAGGGGGGCGAATCGTTCCACCGCCTTTTTTGCGTCCTCCGGCCTGAAGGCCGCATCGGCGCCAAGCTTTTTTGAAAGTCTCAGCCTCGCGGGGCCGGGGTCGCAGACGGCGGCCCTGAGACCCTTTGCCTTCAGCAGGACAAGATGCAAAAGCCCTATCGGGCCGGCCCCGAATATCAGCGCGTTTTCGCCTTTCCCGCCGGCCTCCAGTCTCTCCACGCCATGCACCACGCAGCTTAGCGGCTCAAGAAAGGCGGCCTCTTCGAATGACAGGGCCTTCGGTTTATGGTAGGTGTTTACTTGCACTATGCGGCGGGGCAGCAGCACGTATTGGCCGAAGGCGCCCAGCACTTTCGTGTCCATGATGTTGCGGCAGAGGTTGTAAAACCCCTTTTTGCAGTAATCACAGTCGAGACAGGGGGCGGTGTGGACGGCCATGACGGCATCGCCCGGCCTGAATTTCCTGACGCCGCTGCCGGCGGCGGCGACGGTCCCGGAAAATTCATGGCCGAAGGGACCGGGCATCGGGATCAGCCTGTGCCCGCGCTGCCAGGCTTTGAGGTCCGTGCCGCAGGTGAGGGCCGCCTCCACCTTTATCAAAAGCTCCCCCCTTCCGGGCTCCGGCACGGGCACCGTCCTTAGCTCGGTTTTCCCCGGGGCCGCAAGCCAGAGCTGCTTCATCGGCTGTTTCATCCGCATGGGGGGTGAATCAGAAGACGAGACCGCCGCCCGAAAACTGGCCTATAAGGGCCGCGGCCACAAACAGGGGGATGTAATGCCAGCTAAGCTGCGACAGCCTCCTGCCAAGAAAGATAAGCGGAATGGGCAGATGTATATAGAGAAACCAGTGGAAGGAGAATTTTTTCACCTTCGCCCTAAGGTAGCCGAAGGGCAGGTTCAAAAGGACGGTAAAGAAAAAAAGCCCGAGGACCAGGGCGAGCTTGGTTGTAATATCCATTCTTTGAAATTAACCTAAAAACAAAAAAGGTGTCAAATAAAAGACATTTTCGGGGCCTGCGTCAGATTTGCGGGGCAAGGCGGCGCATCTGCCTGCTCACCACCGTTTGGCGCGCGTTTTTCCTTCCGGGCGTATGCAAACGTCTCTGCTTAAATTGCCGCCAAGGGCAAATATCAAGCCCCCATATCAAGCCATTGTCAGGATGCGGCCCGCCGGTATCCGTCCGCTCTTCGCTTCTACCTGGAGCGGGCAGATACGCTTCTCTCCGGATACTGACAGATACGGGCCCCACAAATCTGACCGGGCCCCAAAGGGGTTTTTCCGGGATATTGCAATTTTAAAATCTGTTATAATTCCGCAGATTGTGAATGAATCACCCTGCGGCAAGCTCTGCAGGGTATCTGTTTTGAATTTTGGGTTTGTCATTCCGGCTTGCCCGGAATCTTTCTTAAGAAGGATTCCCGACGCGCTTCGCTTGCGGGGATGACAACGCAAGGGAAGATCAACATTTGATTTTATCACTACTTATTTTTAAAGATAATAAGCGTGTTTAATAAATGGACCATAGCGGAAAAATTTTCACGTTCCGAGCGCATAATCATTTATCAGGGAGATTGCCTGGAACTCTTATCGGCAATCCCGGACGAGTCGCTGCAGCTTATTGTTACTTCACCGCCGTACAATATCGGGAAAGAGTACGAAAAAAGGCTCAAGCTTGGAAATTATCTTGAACAGCAGGCTGCTGTAATCCGCGAGTGCGCCAGGAGTCTTAGCCCCCGCGGCAGTATTTGCTGGCAGGTCGGCAATTATGTTGATAACGGCAGCATTATTCCTTTAGATACCGTTCTTTACCCGATATTTACCAGTCTTGGTTTAAAAATGCGAAATAGAATAATATGGCATTTCGAGCACGGCCTCCATTGCAGCCGCAGATTTTCAGGGCGTTATGAAACCATAATCTGGTTTACCAAATCGGATAATTATGTTTTTAACCTGGATCCTGTCAGAGTTCCTCAGAAATATCCAGGCAAAAAATATTTTAAAGGTCCGAAAGCCGGTAAATATTCCTGCAATCCGCTTGGCAAAAACCCTGGAGATTTATGGATAATTCCCAATGTTAAGAGTAATCATGTGGAAAAAACGGACCATCCGTGCCAATTTCCCGTTGAACTTATAGAAAGACTCGTTCTTTCAATGACTTGTGAAGACGACTGGGTCTTCGATCCTTTCCTCGGCACTGGCACATCAATAATTTCAGCGATCCGTCATAATCGCCGGGGAGCCGGCGCGGAAATTCTTCCGCAATATATCAGACTTGCAGGACAAAGAATAGAAAAAGAATTAGCCGGGATATTAAGAACACGTCCCATGAACCGTCCCGTGTATGATCCCAGGAAAGCAGGCAACAGCCTGACGGTTGCCCCTTGGGTAAAAGCGGGCAATTCCGATCAACCCCTGTTGATTAAAGAAAAGAAACGGAAATATCCTGGCCAATGAAAATAGCCGAAACTTACTCCCATCTCAACGGCCTTGAATTCCTGCTTGTCCATAAGCCGGACCTTTGGAAAGAAATACAAAATGTTATCGAATCCGTTGATGCGGAAAAATGCAGGACAAAAATATCAAAAGAAAAGACCATGAGAGGAAAAGTTCTCTGCAGCCCCATAGATTTAAACAAAAATTTTGACAGTCTCTTAAAAGCCAAAAACTGGCATGAAAGCAGGGTCAGCTATTGGGTTACCAAAAGTGAAAAATTGATTCGCAAAACCCTGACGATGCCGCCCGAAGAGCAAAAGAAGGAAATTGAAGCGGCGGGCGAATCGCCGATTTTTAGTTATAATCAAACCGATTTCGTAAAGGACAGAGTGGCGGTTGAAGTCCAGTTCGGCAAGTATTCTTTTGTGGCCTATGACTTGTTTGTCAAACATCTGGCCTTCTATGTCAGCGATTTCATTGACGTGGGCATTGAAATCCTCCCTATGAAATCCCTTCAAAGTCAAATGAGTTCCGGCGTCGCCTATTATGAAGGTGAGATTTACAATGTTATAAGGCAGGGGCGCGGCGTTCCCGCTGTCCCGCTGGTAATCATCGGCATAGCGGCGTAAAGAAAAATAAATTCCCGCATCCGCGCCGTTTCAAGGTATTCTTCTTCGACGGGGTTTTTCTGAATGTAACGCTTTTTTAATGTGGCGGAGAACTCTGCCTCAAAGGGGGAAAAATTTTGCCGGCTTCTTGTCATTGGCAGGCGGTGATATGATTTATCCATGAAAATCGAATCCCTGGGCGGCCATAGCGTATCCGAGGAGGCTGTGGAGTGCGTCGAAAGGAAGGGGCTGGGCCATCCGGACACGATGGCGGACCTCCTCTCGGAGGCCATTTCGCTGTCCCTGTCAAAAGAGTACATGCGGATTGCGGGCACGGTCCTGCACCATAACGCCGACAAGGGTTTTTTGGCTGCGGGCCGGGCGCAAAAGGCCTTCCAGGGAGGCCGGATCATAAGGCCGATGCGCTTTTTCATGGGAGACAGGGCCACCTTCCGGGCAGGGCGCGTCGAAATCCCGGTAGCAGACATAGCGGTGGAGGCCGCAAGAAAGTGGCTTGCGGCCAATCTGCGGTTTGTGGAGCCCGAAAGGCACATCACCTTCCATCCGGAGCTTGCACCGGGCTCCGCCCAGTTGGCGCAGATCTATGCGGAAGGCGGCAGGCGCAGGCTCCTGGGCGCCAACGACACCTCGGCCGCCATCGGCTACTGGCCGCTGTCGCCCACCGAGACCCTGGTGCTTGAACTCGAAGGGTTTTTGAATTCAAAGGCCTTCAAGCGGCGCTATCCCGAGACCGGAGAGGACATAAAGGTGATGGCGGTGAGGGAGAACAGGTCCGTCACGGTAACAATCGCGATGCCGCTTATAGACAGGTTCCTGAGGGCCGAAGCGGAATACTTTGTGAGAAAAGAGATGATACTGGCCGCGATAGAGGGGTTTCTGCGAAAGGGAAACACGGGCGCCTATTTCGATGATTTCCTGGTCCATCTAAATAGTCTCGATGCGCGGGGCCGCGGCGCGGACGGCATCTATCTGAGCGTGCTTGGCACCAGCGCCGAGGACGCCGACAGCGGCCAGGTGGGCAGGGGCAACCGCGCAAACGGCCTGATAAGTCCGGGGCGGCCCATCACCATGGAGGCCGCCGCGGGGAAAAACCCGCTGAGCCATACGGGAAAGATCTACGGCGTCCTGGCGCACCTGCTTGCAAGAAAGGTCGTTGAGGCGGCGGAGGGCGTGCGCGAGGCCTATGTGCTTCTTGTAAGCCGCATAGGTGTGCAGGTCAACAGGCCCGCCGCCATATCGGTGAAACTGAGGCTGCAAAAAGGGGTCCGCATAGGGGACGTCTCCGGCCTGATAAACGGCGTAATCGAGGAGGAGCTGTCAGAGAAGAATATCCTCTCCTTTACAGGCCGTCTTGCCAGGGGAAGATACAGGGTCTGCTAACCCTTTTTGCCTGCCCTGAGCCAGGCGTATGTGCCCAGGCCGGCAAGAAGACAGAGGACGCAGAGTTTTAACAGCAGCGTTTCCGCCTGCCCCGAGCTTACCGCGCTCCGCCATTCGAAGCTGTGATACGTGAGCATCCTCGGCATCCCGGCCAGGACAAAAAATACAAATGAAAGCTTGGCCAGCCTGGGAAGCAGAGGCCGCCCGCCGGCCCGCTTCGGAGCAGCCCACGCTATCAGGCCCGCCCCCGAGTAGACAAGGACGGCCAGATCATAGATACGGTCATTCACCGTAAGGAGGGTTTTTATAAAGGGCCCCATAGATTCAATATTATAACGCGGAAGACGTGTTCAATACAGATTTTTCCTTGCCTCCCCGCATGCGAAAAAAGTATCATTTTATATGGTTTTGCCGAAGTGGAGTTTTAATTCACCATGAATTTCGCAACGTCGAAACGGGGTGTATCGCTTCTTGCCATGATGTTTTTCGTCCTTGTCCCGCCTTGCAGCGCCGCCGGGCAGAAGCGCTTTGAGATCGACATTGCCGGAGGCGGGAGCCTGAACGGAAACGGGGCGAAGCAGGTGATGCTCATGGGCGCATGGCAGCGCCCGCTCTACCCGGATTTTTTGCTGCGCGTGGAGCCGACCCTGGAATACATTAATACGGACAGCGATACGCTCTGGACCGGCGGCTTTTCGCTGGTTGGACGCAAGCTGGCCCGTTACAAAAGCCTTACGGCCTTTGTGGACCTCGGCGCGGGAGCCAACCTGATTTCCAACAGGCACTTCGCGGGCAGGCTCCTTGGCGACGATTTCCTGTTCGACCTCATCCTCGGCGGCGGTTTTTATCTTGCCAGAGACATAAGCCTCTCATACAGGTACAGGCATCTTTCAAACGCCGGCCTCTTCAATTACAACGAGGGGATAGATTCCTACTATATTATTCTGGGAATAGGGATTTAAAACCCCAATCCCAAACCCTAACCCGACCTAATCAATAATGTATAATATTTTGAAATTTTGAAAAGCGGCAAAATAAAGTCTCCTGTTTTTTGTTTTGCCGGCATTTTTTGGAGGTCCTTACAGTGATAAAAGTAGAGCTCGCCGAAAGGCTGCGCCATCTGCCGCCTTATCTGTTTGCCGAGATAGACAGGCTGAAGCAGGAGCAGCTCAGAAAAGGCGTCGACGTCATAGATTTAAGCATCGGCGACCCAGACATGCCCACGCCAGGGCATATAGTGGATGCGCTGAAGAAGGCCGCCCAGGAGCCGAAAAATCATCGTTACCCCTCCTACGAGGGGATGCCTGCCTTCAGGCAGGCCGTGGCGGACTGGTATAAGAGGCGCTTCGGCGTTTCCCTGGATGCCCAAACGGAGGTCCTGTCGCTCATAGGCTCGAAAGAGGGCATCGGGCATATCCCCCTTGCCTTTGCCGGACCTGGGGACGCAGTGCTCTACAGCTCGCCCGGTTACCCCGTCTATCCCGTAAGCGCGCTTTTTGCCGGCGCCGAGGGCTACCCGATGCCCCTTCTGGAGAAAAACGGGTTCCTGCCGGACCTTGAATCCATCCCCGCTGACGTCCTGAAGCGGGCGAAGCTCATGTTCGTAAATTACCCCAATAACCCCACCTCCGCGGTGGCCGGCAAGGGTTTTTTCAGGAAAGTGGTGGATTTTGCCGGCAGACACAACATAATCGTCTGCCATGACGCCGCTTATTCGGAAATCTATTACAACGGGAAAAGGCCGGAAAGCTACCTCGAAACTCCCGGGGCAAAGCAGGCCGGGATAGAATTTCATTCACTTTCCAAGACCTACAACATGACCGGCTGTCGCATCGGGTTCGCCGTGGGCAACCGGGACGTAATAGCAGGGCTCGGAAAGATAAAGACCAACCTGGACTCCGGCGTGTTCCAGGCCGTTCAGGAGGCCGGCATCACCGCCCTTGAGACCGGAGAC
>JAKAGP010000072.1 GCA_021825785.1 Nitrospirota bacterium | reverse complement strand
GGTCTTATAGGGCTTCTCGATGTTTACGGCTCTTATAACTTACGAACCGCCGTATGCCGAACGGCACGTACGGTGGTGTGAGAGGACGGCAGGCGAACTAATCGCCTGCCTCCTACTCGATTGAAAAGCCTGGAAAGGTGATTAGAACCTATCTCAAAATTGATTTTGAGATAGGTTCTAGCCTTTTCGTCTTTCGCCGGCCGCCACATGCTTCGCGTGGCTCTGGATGAGCCTCATCCTCTGCGCCAGCTCCCGCAGGGCGTCGGCGAGGGAGAGGCCCTTTTCCTCCATCAGCGTTTTTACGAAGGCGGCCTTGGCGAGATCGCTCACGATTTTTTCATGGGCCTTGTCCCTGAGGCAGATGTTTTCCCCGGTCTCAAGCTGCGTTATTATGCAGCTTTCTATCTGCTCAGGGGTATATTTTTTCGCTATTTCCCTGATGCCTTTCAGAATGGGCCTCCAACGGCAGGTCTTTAGACCGCGACCACTTCCTTGATCCCCGGGACCCGCTCCTTGATCTTCTTTTCAATGCCCATTTTGAGGGTCATGATGGACATGGGACAATGGCCGCAGGCGCCAAGAAGTTTCAGTTTCACAATCCCGTCCGCGGACACGTCGACAAGCTCCGCATCCCCGCCGTCGGCCTTCAGAAATGGCCTGACCTCATCGATCACCACTTTCACTTTATCGTAAAGCGTGCCTTCACCCTGAAGCATGCCAGAATACCTCCTTTTTAATTTTATTATACATAAACGCCATCAATATTCACTGCCACAGGCGGCAGGCAATACGCTCGCTTTCCCGCTTATTTTAACTTTTCCCGCCCCGGGCAGGCGATGATTTTTATCATACCGGCGGGCAATTACCTTCAAGCCACATTTATTAGGTTTCTTTTTTTTGAAACTTTATGTTATTTTTAATAAGTTTTTGGGGAGGTGGATGAATTGAGGCTAGGCAAGTCCAAGGCCCTTTTCAAGAGGGCCGCGGCCGTGATGCCCGGTGGTGTGAACAGTCCCGTTCGGGCCTTCAAGGCCGTTGGGGGCACCCCTCCGTTTATATCCCGAGCAAAGGGCTCCAGGCTCTACGATGTCGACGGCAACGAGTATATAGACTACGTGCTTTCCTGGGGGCCGATGATACTGGGGCATGCCCATCCACGGGTGCTCTCCGCGCTTCGGAAGGCGATTGAAAAAGGGACGAGTTACGGCGCCCCCACCCAGCTTGAGGTCGAGCTTGCGGAGATGGTCCTGAAGGCGTATCCCTCGATGGACAAGGTCCGTATGGTGAATTCGGGCACAGAGGCCACGATGAGCGCAATCAGGGTGGCAAGGGGTTTTACGGGCAGGGACAAGATAATAAAATTCGAGGGTTGTTATCACGGGCATGCCGACGGTCTTCTGGTGAAGGCCGGTTCAGGCGCAACCACCTTCGGCGTTCCGGACAGTCCCGGCGTCCCGAAATCATACGCCAGAAATACCATCACGCTGCCTTTTAATGACAAGGCGGCGCTTAAAAACGCGATAGAGAAAAACTGGCGTGAAATCGCCTGTGTGATTGTTGAGCCCGTAGTCGGCAATATAGGATGCGTCCTTCCCAGGCCGGGCTACCTCGAGGCCATGCGCAGGCTGACGGCCAAATACGGGATTGTCCTTGTTTTTGATGAAGTAATGACGGGGTTCAGGGTCTCATACGGGGGGGCCCAGGCCCATTACGGGATAAAACCGGACATGACGTGCCTTGGAAAGGTCATTGGCGGCGGCCTTCCCGTCGGGGCCTTTGGCGGCAGGAAGGAGATAATGGAGATGGTGGCCCCCCAGGGCCCGGTCTACCAGGCAGGCACGCTCTCCGGCAACCCGCTTGCGATGACGGCGGGGATTGAGACGCTGAAGATACTCTCCGGCAAAGGGGTCTGGAACAGGATCGAACAGCGGGCGGCGCAGCTCGAAGCGGCGCTCGGGCAGGCCGCCTTGAAGGCGGGGGCAGAGGTGAAGTTCTACCGTGCCGGCACCATGTTTTGCACATATTTTACAGGCAGGGAAGTAGTCGATTACAAGAGTGCGAAGAGCGCCGATACAGCCAGATTCGGCAAATTTTTCAGCGGCATGCTTGAACAGGGCATTAACCTGGCCCCGAGCCAGTTTGAGGCTGGATTCATGAGCCTTGCCCATACCCCGGCGGACATCGCAAAGACCGCGAGGGCAGCTTTTCATGTCTTCAGGAATTTATAAATTTATTTTTGATCAAATCCAGGAGGGACAGGTGATCGCATAAGAAACAGGATTTTGCATATCCCTGCTGACACTGTGATTGTAGGTAAATCTTCAATACGGGGGAAGGAGAATCTGCAATGGCATTAAGTTCGGGGAAGTCGAAACTGTATTTGGCCGCTATTTTATTAGTGGTTGTTGCGGGGGGGGCGTTTGGTGGCTACAAGTTTTGGGATTATAAGGAGAACAATCCCAAATTCTGCGTAGCCTGCCACCTTATGACCCCGGCGTACAAAGCCTGGTCCAGGAGCGTTCACACCGGCATCAGTTGCCATAAGTGCCACCACTTGAGCCTCATGGACCAGAACAAGCTTCTCGTAAGTTTCATATTCAAGAACCCTACGTCAGTTCCGCCGCGCCATGGGGAGACCATAGTGCCCTGGAAGCTTTGCGTGAACTGCCATTACAGTACGGACGAGCATTACCCGAATGCGCCCAAGATAAACAATTCGCCCATGCACCAGCAGCACTTCTTCGCCAGGCAGATACAGTGCACGAAGTGCCATGGGTATATAGTCCACCATTTCAGGCCCCAGCCGAGGTTCTGCGTAAGATGCCACCCCGGCAGGGAAGTGCACGGCACCGGAATGAAGGGGCTGGCCTGCCTCAACTGCCATACCGACAGGACCCTGGACCTGAAACCGGACAGGCTGAAATGCCTCTACTGCCACGGTTCCGACCAGACGAGGCAGCAACTGCTCAAGAACCCGACCATAGATGTCACCCATTATCAGCCGTCCTCCGCGCTTGTCAGGATGGCGACAAAGATAAAGTGGAGCCCGGACTCGCCGATGCAGTTTTACTGCTATCAGTGCCATAAGCCCCATGGCAGCCTGCTGCCGGACAGGGCCGTCTGCATGCAGTGCCATCCGGACATACTGCGCACGGGCAAGCACCAGATGCATATCCAGATGATGAATATGAAGTGCACCGATTGCCATACCCCCCATACATGGAGGGTAACGCCCGCTATCGCCAGGAAAAAGTGCACCAAGTGCCATGAGTACCGGGACCCGCTGAAGTTTATTTCCTGAGGGGGAAGTCCCGTAAAAGCCGTGAAAATGACAGGGGGAGCCCCGGGCTCCCCCCCTTTTTTTCCTTTGATTCCGGAAAATTCGATTATCCCCTTGGTTTTTTAGATGAAATACTGCTAAAATTAAATAGCGATGCAAGATTTTGCGTGGGAGGCGGTCTCTGGGTTGAAAAGGATACTGGTTACGCATGACGGCTCCAAGGCCTCTGACAAGGCCCTCAAAAAGGCCGCGGAGATAGCGGTAAAGTTCGAATCCTCCATCACGGTCCTCTCCGTGATACCGGAGCTTTATCTTACGGAGCTGGCCGACCTTGACAGGCAGCGGATAACCCAGATCATGACCGAGGAGACCCAGGCCTCACTGGAAAAGATAAGGGCCTCCCTTTCCGGCAGGTCCATAGACGCAAAGATCATCCTGAGGCAGGGCGACCCGGCCGAGAAGATACTGGAAACGGCGAGAAAGATGAAGGTTGACCTTATCGTGACCGGTTCCCACGGCAGGCACGGAGCCAAGAAATTCCTCCTGGGAAGCATCTCCTCAAGGATCGTCGATTACGCGCCCTGTCCCGTCCTGGTAGTGAAGTAAAAAGGGTTATTGGCGCCCCGAGGGTCAAGCGGACGGAAGAAATCCCCTCAGCGCGTCCCCGACGTTTTCCGGCTCGAAACCGAACCCCTTTTTGATCGAATCCGTGTCCGTTATATTGTCCGTCTCAAGCAGAGTGATCTGGTCCCGGCTGACCGGAGGAAATTTTTTATACCCGGCTGCCCTGGCGAGTTTAAGGAGGGAGATTCCCGTCTTCACGATTCCGGTGGGCACATGGATGAGTCTTTTTTTCACACCCATGGCCTGCATGTACATCATTATCAGCTCGTTGAATGTAAACCGCTCCGGGCCGCCGATCTCGCAAACCCTGTCCAGGTAGCGCCCGTCTTCCAGCATCACAAGGAAACATTTGACCCAGTCCGATATGGTGAGCGGCTGAAATTTCGCCTCGCCGGTGCCGGGCACAGCCATGACGGGGTAGGAATTTATCGAGTCAACGATCTGCTTTGAAAAACCGTCTCCCCGGCCCAGGATGAGGGAAGGGCGGAATATCGTATAGTGCATCCCGGACTCCATTACCGCCTCTTCGGCGCGGGCCTTGGATTTCTGGTACATGCTGGGGGAGTTGATGGAGGCCCCGAGGCTGCTCTGATAGAAGAAGCGCTTCACCCCCGCCTTCAACGCCTCGTTTACGAGGTTGGCCGTGCCCCTGACGTGGACGGACTCGAATGTGCTTGCTCCCTCTTCCGCCACTATGCCGACCAGGTGCACAACCATGTCCACGCCGTCCATGGAGCCCTCCGGTATGTCTTCCAGAGAGCCGGGGACGGTCTCGAACCCGGAGCACCGGGGCGCTTTTTTCAGGCTGTGCAAGAGACATCTGCCGCCGATGCCCCGCCGCGCAAGCTCGGCCATCAGATGCCCGCCGACGAATCCCGTCCCCCCCGTGATAAAGAGAAACATGTCAGGTTGAAAGCAGGCCCTCAAGCCTTTTTTGGGAGAGTTTTTCCACCTGGTCGTGAAGGCTTGCTCCCGTCGTGTCGATAGTGACCACCGCGGGGAAGTCCTCGACCC
This sequence comes from Nitrospirota bacterium, assembly GCA_021825785.1. The sequence goes on along the minus strand of JAKAGP010000072.1, from coordinate 2,729 downwards.
TGAATGCCCACATGGCCTCCGCCCGGCCGAACTCTTCCAGCATCCATACCCCCTCTATCTTTTTTATCTTCCCGGCAAGCAGGGCCCCGGCGCCCCCTATAGCATGGAAATAGACCGCGCCGGCCTCCTGCATCGCCTGTATCACATCCCCCGTCATGCCGCCCTTGCCGATGATGCCCCTTATTCCGTAATGCCTGATTACGAAAGGCTCGTACATCTGCATCCTCTGGCTGGTGGTAGGCCCGGCCGCCACGACCTCCAGTTTCCCGTCTTCTTCCTTCATCAGGGGGCCGGCGTGGTACAGGACAGCCCCGGCAAGCTCAAACGGGATGTCCCCGGGATTCGGCCGCTTGTTTACAAGATGTTTGTGCACCTTGTCTCTCGCGGTGAGCACGATGCCGTTTATGAGCACGGAGTCTCCCACCCGGAGCGCCCGCGCGGCGTCCTCAGTAAGCGGAGTTTCAACTCTTATTATTTTCTTCCCGGCCACGTATATGCTTTCTACCAGATGAGCCTGCTTCTGCGGTTTGCCCAGCAGGCGATCGATATATCCACGAAATAGGACCCGGTGTGCCTGTGGGCGTGTTTTATCTTCACCCCCAGGGCCGTGCAGCTTCCACCCAGGCCCATGGCCCCTATGCCCAGCTCGTTGATCTGGGCCAGGAGCTTTTTTTCGAGTTCCCTTATACGGTCGTCCCCCGGCTCATCCGTCAATTTGCTCATCAGGGCCTTCCTGGAGAGCGCCGCCGCGGCTATCCTGGTGCCGGCGATTCCTACCCCCACGGTATACGGGGGACACGCCCTGCCCTGGATCGAATAAACGGCATCCAGGACGCACTTTCTGACCCCCTCCAGGTCCCGCTCCGCCTTTAACCTCTCATCCGGCAGTTTATAGAACGTACCCGCGTTCTCACTTCCGGCCCCCTTGAGGGACAAGTCTATAACAAGGGTGTCTTCTTCGCTTTGCTCGAAATATATCTCGGGGAAACCGATGCCGGTGTTGTCGCCCGAGTTTTTGTCCGTCAACACATCCACGGCGTTTGGCCTGAGGGGGACGCTGCCAGTGGCAAGCCTCACCCCTTCGATGATGGATTTTTCAATGACCGGGAAACTCAGCCCCCTTGGAACGCGAGCATAGAAAATAGGCGTTCCCGAGTCCTGGCACAGGGGTTTAGATGAGCTTTTTGCAATAGAGACGTTTTCAAGCATGCTGGCCAGGACCTCTTTTGCGGGGCTGCCGTCGGCCTCGCCCTCGTAGGCCCTCACGAGAGCGGCCTCCACATCCCGGGGAAGGGAGGTGGCGGTTTTCCTGATGATCTCCTTTATCCCGTCCTGCAGCTTCAGCATCCCGGTCTCAATGGCCTCGGTCTGGCGGGCATCATGACTTCAAAGCCGGTATATCCGCAGGGGAAAAAACTATCTCATCCCTGAAGGATTTTATGAAATAGAGGGCCTTGCTGATTTCGGGGTCAAGCACGTCGACCATGGCCGCGTCCAGTCCAGCCCCGGCCAGATAGGTCAGAATGCAGGCCTCCGTCATCTTCCTCGCCTGCCTGGAGGATATGCCGGTGGAAACGTTTGATATCCAGGCGATGGTGTTTGCCGGCGGCTCCACCATCTCCTTTATAGCCCGTATGCATTCATGCGAGTTCAGGATATTGTCCTGCCCTGCGCCCCTGCCCAGATGGACCAGGGAGGGGTCCAGAAAAAGCCGCTCATTGGGTATATCGGCCCTGTTTGCCGCCTCCAGGAGTTCTTCGAGTATCTGCAGTTTGCCTTCGAGAGAGATGGGAATGCTTCCCCTGGAAGCCCTCAAAACCAGATACGCCCTCGCCCGTCCGGCCAGTGCCAGGCACTCGTCGCGCTCCCTGGGTTCGGTTTCGGAGATGTAGTTTATCAGGGGGGGCTTTTTTACCACGGAGAGCGTCTTTTTAAGGCCTTCCATATTTCTTGAATCCAGACAAAGCATGCCTCCGGTGGCCCCCTGGATTACTTCCACGGCCCATGGCAGCCGCTGCTCATCCCCGGAGCCGTCAAGTGAGCATTGTACGTTTATGACGTCGGCATGCGCCCCGGCAAGAGCCTTTGCCATGGAGGCGATACCCTTTGAGTCCTTGGCGTCAAGGGCGGCCATGTATGACTTGTTCCTCGTGTTGAGATTGTCGGCCACAACTATCATTTCCGCCTCCGTGGAGCCCCGTTTTTAACTTGCAATTCCCTGTAGCTTGTACAGGGTTTCCGCTAACTCCTCCCCCTTGAGGGGGGAGGTTGGGAGAGGGTGCCTGATTATTCACCCTCCCCTTTATCTTTATCCCCTCCCCTCAAGGGAGGGGATGATTTAGATACCCTGCAGCTTGCTGCAGGGTGGTTCATTTTTCTGCCGGATTCGTAAATTATTATAGCATCCAAAATCCGGTCGATACAGCGCAAATAATCGCGCAGCTTGTCAGGGACTAAAATTTCAAAAATAACTATTTACAAACTTTTAAATTTATGCTAACTTATTTTTGAAAAACTGGCTTTGCGCAAAGGGAGGGGGAACCATGCGTATTGAAGATGGCCAGACCAAGGACAGGATTATCATGCTGCTTAAGAAAACCGGCGGCCTTACCGCCGATGAGTTAAGCAGGCGGATAGGCATCACACCGATGGGCGTAAGGCAGCACCTCATCGCCCTTGAAAGAAAAAGCCTAATCAATTACGAGACGAAGAAACACGGCATAGGAAGG
>JAKAGP010000071.1 GCA_021825785.1 Nitrospirota bacterium | reverse complement strand
TGTTAAAGAGTCAGGTCACTGGGTAATCGATGACCTTGCTGACATGCCTCAAGCGAAAGCTCATGAATCTCCAAGCCTCAAAGCTCAGCTCAAGACTTTCATCCAGACCAAAGGGCGTCTCGTTAAGAAGTAATCATTCCTCCCATGCGGTCTAACCCTCCGCTCAACTCGGACCCCGCCTGCATTGTCTTCCGCTCTCTCTCAACTTTCGTCTTCCTCGGCTTCGCTCTTTGCCTCGGTGCAGGCGGGGCCGGTTAGCTTCTTTCGTTAGGCCGCAACGCCAGCGTCGGAACCACTAGGTCAAAGGAGATTGGCATGATCAACCAGATTTTCCTCAACCTCCCGGTCGCTGACCTCCAAAGGTCGATTAGCTTCTTCAAGGCGCTTGGATTCGTCCACAACCAGCAGTTCAGCGACGACACCGCTGCGTGCATCGTTATCAGTGATGCAATTTTTGTCATGTTGGGTACCCACGCCAAGTTCCGTGAGTTCACGCCCAAAGCCGTCTGCGATACCAGTCAGGCCGTTGAAGTCTTGATAAATCTTAGCTGTGGGAGCCGCGAAGAGGTAGATGAACTGGTTGCCAAAGCCCTTGCGGCTGGTGGTTCGACTTACGATAAGCCTGAGGATTTCGGGTTCATGTACACACACAGCTTTGTCGACCCGGACGGTCATGGGTGGGGTCTCCTTCACATGGTTTCCCGGCCTGCACCACAGTGATTTGCATCAACCAAGCATGGGTATCTTGCGGCCTAACCCCTCGCTCAACTCGGACCCCGCCTGCATTGTCCTCCGCTCTCTCTCATCTACTCGCTTCCTCGGCTTCGTTCAGCGCCTCGGTGCAGGCGGGGCCGGTTAGCTTTTTTCGTTAGGCCGCACCATGACCTCCCACCAAACAAAGAGCGCCACCGAAGAAGGTGAGCAGCACAAGAGGGCTCAAAAGGAACCCCCGCTTACCTCTTACCCTGGTTTTAACATTTTCATGCTGGTTCTGCTTACCTATGCTGGATCTGTCGCGATCTACGCTTTTATTAAAACAGGGCATCAGGCAAACTTCTTGATCGCAACAGGCATAATACTTTCTCTTTGGTTTCGATTCTTCCGTAGCTTTAAAATATCCAGGCGCAAGCGAAAGAGAGATTCTGGCCCGGCCTAACCCTTCGCTCAACTCGGACCCCGCCGCAAGCGGTGCGGTCCTTTCTCCCTGGCAATCCCATCTAACCTCTCCACTCAGCATTTCAGCCGCGGCGGGGCCGGTTAGCTTCTTTCGTTAGGTGGCCATGGATTGGAGCCATTACAGCCCCCAAGAATTGCTCGCGATCTACGCCGAGCTCATGAGCGAGTTGCGTTCACGCGAAGTGATTCGCAGTTCGAACAATCCAATCGCCGATTACACGGAAAACCTCGTGGCCAAGGCTCTGAAATTAGAACTGGTCGGCAAATCAACAGCGGGTCACGATGCTATCGACTTTGCTGGCGTTCGATACCAAATCAAAGGTAGGCGAATCACGCAGAAGAACGGATCCACCCAACTCAGTGCCATTCGAAATCTAGCAAGCAACCCTTTTGATCTTCTAGCTGCCGTTGTCTTCAATCCTGATTTTTCTGTTGGCTATGCTGCCCTTATTCCAATCAGCGTTGTCCAAGAAAAGAGCACATTCTCCAAACATACCAATTCCAGTATATTTCACTTCAAACCCACGCTTCTGGCTGACCCACGAATTCAAGACATTACATCTCGGCTCGCCACCTAACCCTCCGCTCAACTCGGACCCCGCCTGCGTTGTCCGTCGCTCTCTCTCAACTTCTCGCTTCCTCGGCTCCGCTCATCGCCTCGGCGCAGGCGGGGCCGGTTAGCTTCATTCGTTAGGCTCAACCAAATACGTGCATCAGGGTCGATTTGGCATCTGAGTTGAGTTCTAAATCGACCAAGGAGGTCCTATGAAATTTTCAAACCTTGCGATCGCGATGGCCCTTTTCGCTAATCTTGGCTGTCTACCGATGTTATTGCTTCCAAGTCAACCGCCACCATTCCAGGCCATGCCGAAGAATGATCCGGACGCTGTAATTCAATTGGACAAAGAAGACAATAGACTATTTCCTGGCAAATCAGAAAAGCTATATTCCCAGGTCTTGGATCGTCTGTTAAAGATGGGATGTACTGTTACAGCATCCGACTCGTCTGCCCAAATCGTGACTTTTGAGCGTAGCCAGAGGGAGCCTGAAACACCAAAGGTTCACAAAGGATATGGCTACGATTCGGCAATCTTGATTGGAACGATTCGGTTGTCCCAAGAAAGCCAGGGAACTCGGTGCACCCTCGTCCTAACCGGCAAGGTGAACTGGCGTACAGAGAATGGCACCGCAATTGGAGTTATTCCACGCCTTTCTCCTGACGAGCATAAGAAATTTCTCGATGAGTTGTTTTCAAATATCTAGCCAGTCATAATCCGCCTAACCCTCCGCTCAAGTCGGACCCAACCTGCACGGCCTGCTATGCTCTCTCTTGCTCCCGTCTTTCTCGTCTCTGTTTAGCTTTTCGGTTGCAGGTTGGGCCGCTTAGCTTCTTTCGTTAGGTGCTTCACAATGGAGCCACCAATGCCAACAATAGAGAGCCACGGTCGGGCCAAGGTTGTATTGATATTTCTCGGTATCTGGCTTGTCTTCGCTTCTCTGATTGCCTACTCGCAGCTTTCGGCCATCCAAAATCAAATCATTTTTCGGAATACACTGCAAGACTATGCGCTGATTCTTCTTCCGAATTTATTTCCGGCTGGCTTACTTGGGTTCTATTTGTCTCCGAAGATATCTTCACTTGGGTTTGGGCGGTCCATTAAGTTCCAGGTCCTTGCGGGTTGCCTCTGGGCCTTCATCGCGACACTTTGGTTATTCCTATTCTTGTTCAAAGCAGAAGTCCTAGGTTCCAAACCAGGAAGTATTTCTAGAACTCGCATGGTGCTAGGGTTTTTCAAGGGGCTACCATTTTTTGGCACTGCTGTTAGCGTATTGCTACTCCCATGTACCATTATTTCCTCGTTCCTTTCCTCGCTTATGTTCAGTCGCGAAAACGAGCAGGCCGGTATCAGCGCCTAACCCTTCGCTCAAGTCGGACCCAACCTGCACGACCTGGTTTCCTCTCTTTTCATTCGTCTTTCATAACTTCGCTCAGTTCTCGGTCGCAGGTTGGGCCGCTTAGCTTTTTCCGTTAGGAATCAGAACAATGGACTTCACGGATTTCGAGAAAGAGGCGATCAAGATTCTTGATAGCATGCCTAAATCTCGATCCAGAAATTGCTTCAGGTCAGCCCTCCAACATTTAGAGAAAGCACACCGGCTGCTCGATTTTGATCTTGAAATGGCAGCGTTCAGAGCAATTACCGCCGAGGAAGAAGCAGCTTCAGGTTTGATGTACTCATTAAAAGAGCTCCATTATCCTGAGTCCGAAAACCTGAACCCTCGAAGTCATTCCCAAAAAAATGCAGTTACTGCCTTTCTAAAGGCTGTGGCCAATATGCCGGCTGAACTTCAAAGAGAGTATCATTTTGAATTTATTCTTGAAATTAATAAAAATGAGCCAAAGCCTTTGCTCGGGTTAGCCATAAAAAATTCGATTCATTGGCCTGATCTTAAGGCAAGGCCCCAACCACCCTTAGGATTCCTTGCCACAACAGATGAAAAGGTACGTTCGTTTTCCCCATATCTCGCCGAGTTGGCCTCGAGGCATGAAGAAAAGGACTTCAAATCCCACATTGATCGACTCGCTAATTTCAGAAATAAGCTGCTTTATGCTGACGAAATGGGCATTCCAATAATCAAGGAAATTCCACCGGGAGCCATAGAGCAGTGGAAAAATCACGTCATTTCTCTATTGTACGGATATTTACTTATTAAACCACATAAAGAACACCAACTATTCGTTTCTCAGCTACTATCATCATTTTTAGTGGCACTTCAAAAGATCCCAATAGGAGATCTCCACCCTGATTCCTAACCCCTCGCTCAACTCGGACCCCGCCTGCATTGTCTTCCGCTCTCTCTCAACTTCCGGCTTCCTCGGCTCCGCTCATCGCCTCGGTGCAGGCGGGGCCGGTTAGCTTCTTTCGTTAGGCCCATTTGGAGGCAGTCATGCACATCAGCCTCAAGTTCTGTAGAAGCTCTCTTCTTGTCTCTGCTGCCTTCCTCATAGTGGTGGCGTGCGTGGTGGTCTTTGGTGTCATACCAACGGTGAAGGCCGACACCTTCCCATTAGCTACGCCAGAGAGGGCTGTTCCGGCTTTCTGGGTGAATGCGATTTTCAACCTATCAGCTGCCGTGGCACTTGGACTCATTGGCTATCGAACTGCTGGGCGCACTCGCATTTTTACATCATTTCTGTATCTTATCTCCATTCTTATTTTCGTCTTTTCTTATGCCTTAATCGATGCCGCACGAGCATTTCGTTCACACGGAATGGCAATGCACAACACAAGCCTACTCCTCAATTTTTGCGCCATTACTGGTTTCATCGCCGCGCTATTTGTGATAATTACAACAACCTTGTTTCCCAAGCGAAGCGAGCGGGCCTAACCCTTCGTTGAACTCGAACCCAACCTACACGGTCTGCATTCCTCTCTCTTGTTCATGTCTTTCTCGTCTCTGTTTAGCTTTTCGGTTGCAGGTTTGACCGGTTAGCTTCCTTCGTTAGGCGTTGTGCCTCCCATGTGTGGTCCTTTGGTTGAATCGTATCAATTCGAATTTCAGAGGTGACAGCATGAACAATCATCAAGCTGGTTACGATAAGAACCTAAGCTTCATCGGTATGCCTCGGACCAAGGTGGGTAAGGGGTCAATGTGGCTAGCCGTCGCATTTTTCGTTCTATTCACAGCTTGGCAACTTTACGTAAATAACACATCAAGACCTCGTCAGACTTTTTTTTCAGATCTGCCGCAAGCCATTCTAATTCTGAGCACGGCAGCGGCAGGGATTACCGGTGCCATCCTTGGTGTGATAGCCCTAGTGTTTAAACGTGAGCGCTCCATTTTGATTATACTTAGTATCATCATCGGGTCCTTTGTTTTGTATTGGACGATCGGCGAGCTTATGAGTCATTAACGAACGCCTTCCAGCAACGCCTAACCTCTCGCTCAACTCGGACTCCGCCTGCTTTGCCTTTCGCTCTCTCTCAACATCCCGCTTCCTCGGCTTCGTTCAGCGCCTCGATGCAGGCGGGGCCGGTTAGCTTCTTTCGTTAGGCGTCGTCACAAACTGATCTAACTCACCCGATGAAGTAATTGGAGGAATGGCGAATGCTGATTCCGATTCCAGCAGATAAGAGTGAATTCATTTCCTTCAAAGTAGCCATGTACGGGCTTGCTGGAGCCTCATTTGCACTTCTAGTGAAGATCCTTGATATCACAAACAGAGATATTCCCCTTAAGATTTCCGAGTACTCACTTGCGGCTGCTATTCCACTATTGATCGCCATGGCCATGATGGCAGATTTGATTGCTAAACCTCGGTATAGAAAATTCCCGCTCTCTATTATCTTTTTCGATTGTTCGCTGGCTATTGGTAAGTTCGCGTTCATTACAGGATTTTCAGCGTACTTATGGCATTTCGATCATGGTGTATCGAAAGCTTTTCTTGGATTTTGTGCATTCGCACTCATTTTGAATCTTGCCTATAGTGTCAAACTGAATTCCGCCAACCCCGAACTTCCTGGCCCGCCCGCCTAACCCCTCGCTCAACTCGGACCCCGCCTGCATTGTCTCCCGCTCTTTCTCTTCATCCGTCTTCCTCGACTCCGCTCAGCGCCTCGGTGCAGGCGGGGCCGGTTAGCTTCATTCGTTAGGCGCCACAATGAGTATTTCGCTGTCGTCGAGAGCTATTCGTTTCACCGCCCCGATCGCGACCATCCTTCTGGCTGGCTGTGGGGGAACACGTCCCGAAATCAGCTCCGAGCCACAGCCCGAGCAGGTCGCCCTGCGTGAGGCGGCATCGGCACTTTTGCGGTATGAAGACCTCGTACGCTCTCAGAATTCGCGAGCAATCGCCCAGCTCTTTACTCCAACCGGCAAACTGGAGAACGTTGGCCAGGCTCCAATCGTCGGTCGCGAAAAAATTGAAGCATTTCTCAACTCTTTCGCCAGCTATAAAGTTCTGTCTCACGAGATGCAACTAATATCTGCCAAATCCTCCTCATCCCAGGTCAGGCAGTACGGAACATACATCCAACACGTCCGCACTCCCGAAGGGAAAGAGATCACGGCAAAAGGTTGGTTTCTTTTAGATTGGCAACGGCAACCAGATGGGAAATGGCTCATTGCATCTGCTCGCACCTCCTCCTCTCCGCTGGCCAGTGGTGCCTAACCCTCCGCTCAACTCGGACCCCGCCTGCATTGTCTTCTGATCTCTCTCAACATTTCGCTTCCTCGGCTCCGCTCAGCGCCTCGGTGCAGGCGGGGCCGGTTAGCTTCTTTCGTTAGGCAACAACCATGACTCATGAGTCCGCATTCGACTTTACTGAAATTGATGTTGATAGCACAAATTATGCTGAGTTGCTTAGATTTTGGGGAGAAGTTGGTGGAATGATCGCAGGAGCAGCGATGGCCTATAACCCGAATTTCCTAAAGCACCTTCCATCGGGTCACGGCCATCGCTTTTTCTCGATATTTCAGAATGGCCTTATATTCGCAAGAACAGCCGTTCATGTTGATCTTCAGAATCGAATAGGGCGAATCAACAATTTTTCAGTTCTGCCTTCCCACAAAAACAAGGGTTTAGGCAGGTTCTTTTTTAAACTACTTGACTCGAATCTAAGACCCTCCGAGGTCAATACCTTCACCCTCCTGGCCACAATTGAATCCTACTCATTCTGGCAAAAGGTGAGCTTCAAGAGCGTTGATGGTTCATTTGAAATGGCCCTTCCGTATAGTCCATAGTTGCCTTGACGTCATCCCAGAAAACTAGACCAAGGATAATGTGAGTCCTCCCCCTTTGGAGGGCCCCTTAAGAAAGAGCAGATACACCGAGGAGCAGATCATCTTGGCCTTGAAAGAGCACGAGGCCGGAAGGACCACAGCCCAGATCTGCCGAAAGCTTGGAGTCAGCGAGCAGACCTTCTACCGGTGGAAGGCCAAGTTCGGCGGGATGGACGTGGCCGACGCAAAGCGGCTGAAGGGGCTGGAGGAGGAGAACCGAAAGCTGAAGCAGCTTGTGGGGGAGCTCTCGCTGGACAACCAGGGCCTGAGGTACCTGCTCGGAAAAAAATTCTGAGGCCCCCGGAGCGTCGGAAGGCCGTGGGTGGCCTTCGGACCCAGTTTCAGATGAGCGAACGGCGGGCCTGCCGGGTGATCGGGATGCAGCGGTGCAGCTATCGGTATCAGTCCCGGCGAAAGGACTGGGTTGAGCTGCGCCGGCGGCTCCTGGAACTGGCTGCCGAGCGGAAGCGGTTCGGTTATCAGCGGCTTCATGTGCTCCTGCGGAGGGAGGGCTTCCCCGTGAACGTGAAACGGATCTACCGGCTCTACAAGGAGGAAGGGCTTTCCGTGCGGAAGCGCATCCGAAAGCGGCTGAAGGGCTGCCCCAGGAAGGACCTCCAGGCTCCCACCCGGCCCGGTGAGCAGTGGGCCATGGACTTCACCTCGGACGCCCTGGCCGATGGTCGAGCACTGCGGACCCTGAACGTGGTCGACACCTTCACCCGCGAGTGTCTGGCCATCGAGGTGGACACCAGCCTGCCGGGTCTCCGCGTGGGTCGG
>JAKAGP010000070.1 GCA_021825785.1 Nitrospirota bacterium | reverse complement strand
CATGGCCAGGCGGCTTCTCAAGGGGCGGCACAAGGTTGCGGTCTACGACAGGAGTCCTGAGAAGGTAAAAGAAACGGCTGCTTTTGGGGCAAAGGGCGCCTCAACACTCGAAGAGCTTGTTGGCCTCCTTGTCCCCCCCAGGGCGGTCTGGATCATGGTGCCGGCGGGTAAACCGGTTGATGATACCATCCAGGCGCTGATGGGCCTGCTTAAAAAAGGCGACACCATAATAGACGGCGGGAACTCCCATTACAAAGACGACCAGCGGCATGAAATGGAACTGAGGCCGCTTGGTTTGAACTATATGGATGCCGGAGTAAGCGGCGGCATCTGGGGGCTCAAGGAGGGCTATTGCCTGATGATAGGAGGGGACAGAAAGCTCTTTCGCAGGCTGGAGCCCATCTTCAAGACCCTCGCACCCCCTGAAGGTTATCTGCACTGCGGCCGGGTTTCGGCGGGCCACTTCGTGAAGATGGTGCATAACGGCATAGAGTATGGGATGATGCAGGCCTATGGCGAGGGTTTTGCCCTCATAAAGGCATCGGAATACGGGGAGGCCCTGGATTTTTCAAAATTGGCCCGCCTTTGGAACCGGGGCAGCGTAATAAGGTCATGGCTACTGGAGCTTGTGGAAGACGCCTTCAAAAAAGACAGGAACCTCTCCCTTATAGAAGGCTACGTGGAAGACTCCGGAGAAGGACGCTGGACCGTGGAAGCTGCGATAGAGGCGGGAGTGCCGATGCCTGTGATAGCCTCTTCGCTTTTTCAGCGGTTCGGGTCGAGGGGGCTGGGGACCTTCTCCAGCAAGCTTCAGGCTGCCTTGCGGCAGGAATTCGGCGGCCACGCGGTGAAGAAGAAAAGGTAAGGTGTTTTTCTTGCTCTCCACCGGGATCCTTGATAGATGTTTGTCTCTGCTGTAAATGCGTCCGGGATGCAGGGCGGCATAGAAGGGGCATCTGCTGGTGCGTAAGCGCTCACATTAACCGGAAAGGGTAAACAAAAAATGACAATTTACAAAGAAATGTTACAGAGCGATCTTGTCAATTAGGATTGGCAGGCGTATATAACGTGAGTCCGCCTATTACCCTTTTTTGCCAACCTCTGCTTTCGGCATATTCTATTAATGGCCTCTCCAGAAAAATATTTTCGAAGCCGGCGAGGACAGCGCCGGCTGGCTTTTTCTGAAGAAGCGGCGGTAATGAATCCGGTCCGGTGCTGACAGCGATACGCCGCTGGTCATCTGAGAGAAAACGGCTATACCTGAAAATAAAAGGACCTGTTGACAATTCCGGATATATCCTTTCCCCTCCTTCAAGGGCGAATATAGGAGCGAGGGTAAGGATGGTTTCGTCAGGGCCCACGATCTTCGAAATTTCTCTGGAAATGGCATAGACTTCGGTAGGGATCCAGTTTTCCTTTGAAAAAGCCAAAGCAATGTTTTCAAAAGTTTCTTTATTGTAAAGTGATTGCGCAGCACTCAGAATAAAAAGACCTGCGCTTATACATAAAATCATCTTTTTTATGGATTCCCTGTTGACCGCCGATATGCTTCCGTAAACAGCATATATAATCGCCATGAAAATAAACGGCACTGGCGCGGCAAAATACTGGACTTGTACCGGTGTAATAACGAAAGCAGCAATGAACAGTGAAGCTGCCAGCGATATGGATATGACAAGAGGTTTGTTCTTCCAGAAACGGCCTCTGCATATGCTTAGGGCCAGAATGAAGGAGAGCAGAAAAAGGATGAGGCTGGCCAGATATGAAGGACTGGTTAAAACATTTACGGCCACAAGCAACTTTTCCTTAAAACTTATGGCTTCCTTCCAGCCTGGCATCCAATTTTGGCCCCCCGTAATGATAAAGTACCGTATAGTGTCGAAGATAAAAGAACCGGGTGCCCTGAAAAAATAGTAAATTGGCAAGGCCGACGGCACTGCTGCACCTGCAAAAAAGGGCAGGAGCAATTTTTTAAACCTGTTCCCCTGAGAGACCGGGACAGGAGTAAAAAACGCCAGTACAATAAAAACTATGAGACCGGCAAAAGCAAAAGCCAACCGGGTAAAAACTGCAGCACCAGTAAGGAAACCAGCCAGGAACAGCCAGCGAGCCTTAAAGCTTTTCGAAAAATCTAAACCAGTCAATATCAGATACGCAAGAATTATGCAGAGAATAGGGAAAGAATAGTTCCATGCGAATCCGCCGGCGCATTGTATCACAGGATTGAATGAATACAGTATAGCGGCAGAAACCCCCATCACAAGGCCATAAATCCTTTGATGATGGAAAACACGGAGGAATGCCACCAGAACAAGAAACGCGGCGAGTATCGAACAGGTCACTGAAAAGACCCTTCCCGCCAAAAGGTAATTCGTTGTTTTGAAAATTGTGAAAAGGAAGGCATATATTACAGGAAGCAATGGCATTTGCAGATAGGCAAAATCCCTGTACATGACTTTCCCGGAAGCTATCAGGGCACCTGCGGAACAGTACACGTTCTCGTCATGATCAAACCCTTTCATTGCTGACCCAAACGAAAAAATGGCCAGTGTTGCCATGAAAATAACGGCTATTGCGTAAATTAAAACAATTCGCCCAGTTGTCTTTTTATGTTTGTATTGCTCCGGAGTATTATCAATAAAAAGTTTCATGGCGATATGTATAAATGTTTCTATAAAACTAAAACCAATGAAATTATACCAGAAGCACTGGAGAAATTGGCATGATGGCTTGTCTGTTCCTGGAAAGGAAAGGGGGAAATGTTTTTTCCCCCTCCCATGCTGACGCATATATAGAGGAGGTTTTCACTTCATTTGGCGGCCCTGCGGCGGTCCTTGTGTTCAGTGGAAATTTTCTTATCTGCGCGCCAGCAATGCGTCTCTCTTGCCTGCCATCGCCTCAAGGACCGCCTTGAAAGAATCTGAAAATTTCTTGACCCCGTCGCGCTCAAGCTCGGCGGTGATTTCGGCGATGTTCACACCCACGGTCTTCAGCTCATTTATAAGCTTTTCCGCTCCCGGCACGTCGTCCGTTATGCTCACTCTGGCCCTGCCGTGGTCCCTGAATGCCTTTATCGTCTCTTCCGGCATGGTATTGACGGAATCAGGAGCTATGAGTTCCTCTACATACTTTATATCGCTGTAATCGGGATTCTTGGTGCTTGTGCTGGCCCACAATATTCTCTGGATTCGCGCGCCTTTCCCGGCAAGCGGAATAAACCGGCTTTCTTTGTCCGAGAACGCCTTTTTATAGACCTGATAGGCGATCTTCGCGTTCGCGACGGCTGTTTTCCCCATGAGCGCCTTTATCGTTGTTCTTGTTTCATAGTCCGGGGCCTGCATGTAGCGCTCCGAAAGCAGCTTGTCTGCAAGCGTGTCCACCCTGCTTACAAAAAAGCTGGCAACCGAGGAAACGGCATTCAAGGGTGCCTTCCCGGATTTCCCCAGTTTTTCAAGCCCTGTGATATATGCGTTGATCACCTCTTCATAGCGCTCCACTGAAAAAAGAAGCGTGACGTTTACGTTTATCCCTTCGCTTATAAGCGTTTCTACGGCCGGAAGGCCCTGTTTTGTGGCGGGCACCTTGATGAAGATATTTTTTCTGCCCACTCTCCGGAAAAGCTCCCTTGCCTCTTCTATGGTGGCCCTGGCGTCGTAGGCCAGGTCCGGGGAAACCTCAATGCTCACATAGCCGTCAAGGCCGCCCGTGGCGTTATAGACCGGCAAAAGGAGGTCCGCGGCCTGGGCCACGTCCTTTATAGCGATGCCAAGGAAAAGCTCCTTGGGGTCCGATATGTTTTTCTCCAGCATCTCCTGGATCGAGCCGTCATAGTATGGACCGGACGAGACAGCCTTCTGGAAGATGGTCGGGTTGGAAGTGACCCCGGTAAGTCCGTCTTCATCTATAAGCCGTTTGAGCTCCCCTTTTTTCAATATCTCCCTGCTTAAATAATCAAGCCACACGCTCTGGCCGGCCTTTTTAAGCTCCAGCAGCGGGTTTTTCTCCGGTTTCGCGCTCATATTGCCTCCTCGATTATAGAAAAAACTCTTACGCCCTTACTTTCCTGCCAAGCAGATTGCGGGCCTTTCCGGCGATGTTTTCCGCCGTGAACCCGAACTCCCGCAGGTTTGTCTCTCCGGGGGCCGAGGCCCCGAAACGGTCTATCCCTAGCACCAGTCCATGCCCATGATCCCTGGCCCCGACGTACTTGTACCAACCTCCGGACGCCGCCGCTTCAATAGCGATCCTACCGGTCACATCGGGAGGGAGTACTTCATTGCGGTAGCTTTCGGGCTGGCGGTCAAAAAATTCCTGGCACGGCATGCTTACCACGCGGGCCTTCACTCCTTCGCCTGCAAGGGTTTCGTATGCCGCAAGAGCCGGATGGATTTCCGAGCCTGTGGCTATCAGTATCACCTCCGGTTTTTCCGAGGCGGAACCCGCCAGTATATAGGCCCCTTTGTGCAGCCCGCTGGCCGGGGCGTATTTTTTTTTCTGCCTGTCTATTATGGGCAGCTTCTGCCTGGTGAGTATTATTGAGACCGGCCCGCCCTTATGTTCGAGG
The DNA here is from genome assembly GCA_021825785.1 of Nitrospirota bacterium. The sequence goes on along the minus strand of JAKAGP010000070.1, from coordinate 3,194 downwards.
GCGGCGGCCCAGGCCTCCGATGTCTCGTTTGCGTCCGCAGGCCTTATCACGGTCATATTGGGCATCGACCGCAGGCCCTGCAGGTGCTCTACCGGCTGGTGCGTGGGACCGTCCTCGCCCAGGGCCACGGAATCATGGGTAAACACATAAATGACATGGAGCCTCATCAGGCAGGCAAGCCTTATTGACGGCCTCATGTAATCGGAGAATATGAGGAACGTACTGGCGAAGGGCAGCAGCCCGCCATGCAGGGCAAGTCCGTTTGTGGCCGCCGCCATCGCGTGCTCCCGGACCCCATAGGCGATGTTTGGCCCGCTGAATTCCCATTTGCCCACAGAGCCCTGTATTTTCTCCGTCCCCATATCGGGGGGCTCAAAGGTGCCGCGCTCAAGCAGAGGGGTACCGGTTGAGGGATTTAAGTCCCCGGAGCCTCCGATAAGCTGGGGTACGTAATCATAAATTGCGTTCATGATCTTGCCGCCGGCCGTGCGCGTGGCCATGGGTTTTTCAGACGCGCCGAACACAGGCAGTTTTTCCTTCCAGCCCGCTGCATATTTTCCGGCCCGCATCTGGTCCCATTTTGCCCTCAGGTCCGGATAATTCCCCTTGTATGACTCCACCTTGCGGCCCCATTCCTCTTCCAGTTTTTGGCCCTTCTGTAGGGCTTCCCTGAATTTCGTAAGCGCCTCTCCCGGGATGTGGAAGGCCGGCTCGGCCGGCCAGCCCAGGTTTTGTTTTGTGAGCCTTACTTCTTCTTCCCCAAGCGGTGAGCCGTGGGCCTGAAAGGTATCCTGCTTGTGCGGGCTGCCGTATGCCAAGTGGGTCCTCACCATGATGAGCGAAGGACGTTCCAGTTCCTCCCTGGCGGCGCTGATGGCGCCGCTAATCGCCTCCAGGTCGTTGCCGTCCTCCACCTTCTGCACATGCCAGCCGTACGCCTCAAACCTCTTTGCAACGTCCTCGGTGAAGGTGAGCTCCGTCGCGCCGGCCAGGCTTATGTGGTTGTTATCGTAAAGATATATGAGCTTGCCCAGTTTGAAGTGCCCTGCAAGAGAGCCCGCCTCGCTCGATATGCCCTCCATGAGGTCCCCGTCGCTTGCGATGGCGTATGTGTAATGGTTGACGATATCGTGTCCAGGACGGTTGAAATTCGCGGCCAGGAATTTTTCAGCTATCGCCATGCCCAGGCCGTCCCCGAAACCCTGCCCAAGGGGGCCCGTGGTGCATTCCACTCCGCGCTTGGGGTCGTACTCCGGATGCCCCGGCGTATGGCTGCCCCATTGCCTGAAATTTTTGAGCTCTTCCAGGGGCATGTCATATCCTGTAAGATGGAGCAGGGCGTAGAGCAGGGCTGATCCTTGGCCTGCCGATAGGATGAAGCGGTCCCGGTCCGGCCAGGCGGGGTTTTTGGGGTTGAATCTGAGGAAGCGGGTCCAAAGCACATAAGCCATCGGGGCCGCCCCCATGGGCATGCCCGGATGGCCTGAATTGGCCTTCTGGACCATGTCCACCGCCAGCATCCGCAAGGTGTTTATACAAAGCTCATCAGTATTCATCTTTTTACTTTTTACCTCCAAATATTTCCGTCTGCGAATAAGGTGCGGGGGCAAGGTTTTTTTTGTTATTGCCGATTGTCCTTTTCTGTCGATCCTTTTGTCCCCATGAACTCCCTCATCCACAAGGGCTCCGTAATTTTATTCACGTTTTCTCCGTATTCGGACATGCGATTGTGATAATCGGCGTCTGCCAGGGCATGCTGCGCGTTTTCGTCCATGGGTTTTGCATTGAATTTGTTCACTATGCCCAGGGCGGACTGAAAGTGGTCCCTGATGATGCAAGGGACGATGAAATTTTTCACTTTTGCCGCGGGTTGGGCGTATCCGTAATCGTTTTGCCACTTCCGGATGGAAGTGAAGTAGTCCGAAAAGAGCACGTCGTTCAGGTTTTTCCCCTCCTTGTAGAGGTCGTATATGTTCGACAGGTAATAAGGCATGAAGGCGCAGGGCGCTATGTTGCCGTTCCAGTCCACATAAAAGTATCCGCCCGGACGGCCCGCCGAAATGCAGCCAAGAGAATAGGGCCCGCCGTTCCAGAAATCCACCAGGAACACCTTGAATTCTTTTATCATGCGCTGCTCGTTTTTGAAAAGCGCAAGCCGCTGCTCCGGGGTGATCATGAGGTCCACGGTGTAGCTGCGGCCTATCGGCATGTACTGGAAGACCCAGCCGTAGACCGCCCCCTTTTGCCTGAAATAGAAATCGGTGAACTCATCGGACATGATGGTGTCCACGTTATGGCGGGTGGCGGTAACGGATACGCCAAACGGGACGCCCTCCTCGCGCAGGTTGTCCATCGCCTTCATTATCTTGTTGAATACCCCTTTGCCCCGTCGCTGGTCGGTTTCCTTCTCAAACCCCTCAACGGAAATGGCGGGTGTGAGATTGCCCAGCGCGGACATCCTCTTTGCCACGGCCTTGTCAATGAGGGTGCTGTTGGTATACATCATGAAGTAGCAGTCATTGTGTTCTTCCAGGATGTCGAAAAGCGTTTTCCCTCCATCGTTGTAGAGCAGGGGTTCTCCGCCCGAGATGACGTTGAAACGGGACCCCCAGAGCTCCTTTTTTTCCCTTATGATCCTGCTGAGCACCTCGTACTTGAGCGTTTCGGCGCTGCCGGAGGAGCTTGAGGCGTAGCAGCCGGTGCAAAAGAGATTGCATTTTTTCGTGGGGCTGATGGTGAGAAAGGCGGGCGGACAGAGGCCATACTTTTCAAAAAAATCCGCGGAACGGTCCTCCTGTCCAAGGAGGATGCCTCCTATGAAATTTTTAGTGATCGAATTGAAGACGCCATTTGATATGCGGCCGTCCGAAAGCGCGGCGTTTACGGTATGAAGCAGGTTGCCCAGCATCATGCAGCGGGCCTCCTGGACGAGGTGCGGCCGGTCATCCTCATTTTTCAAGACAAAATTATCATATAGCCTGTCCTGGGCCTTTTTAAGAAGGACACTTCTTACGACCCGCTGTCTTAGAAGGAAATTAAGCACACCTTGGGGCACTTGCTTCCAGAGGGGATCGAATTTCATGACCTCTCCTTATTGCTCTCTAAATGAAAGCGGGATCACTCTTCGATATGATAAACGGGGACTTTCTGTTTGCCCCTCATCTTAAACATTTAAATATATTGGGTCTTCGCGT
>JAKAGP010000069.1 GCA_021825785.1 Nitrospirota bacterium | reverse complement strand
TAGTCATAGATACCAGGAACCTCATAAAAAACAGGCTGGCCTGGAATGGAAAAGTAAGAAGGGCCTGATCTTGGCGGAACCCGTTTTTAAAGCTGCCACTATAGTGGGAGCACGCCCGCAATTTTTAAAATATTTTCCGCTGGCCAGGGCAATCGAAAGCCATAATAAGGAATATCCATGGAGGCCGGTTTCGGATATCCTCATCCATTCGGGGCAGCATTACGACTATGCCATGTCCAGGATATTTTTTGATGAGCTTGGCATCCGGGAACCGGAATATCACCTTGGGGTGGGCTCTGGAAGCCACGGCGCACAGACAGGACAGATCATGGACAGGACGGAGCAGGTCCTGATGAAGGAAAAGCCGGATATGGTAATAGTTTTCGGGGACACCAACTCCACCCTGGGAGGCGCACTGGCTGCGGCTAAACTGCACATCCCGGTTGCCCATATTGAGGCTGGACTCAGGAGTTATAACAAAAAAATGCCGGAGGAGATAAACCGTGTGCTCACGGACCATGTCTCATCGTACCTGTTATGTCCGGGGAAAAACGCGGTTTCGAACCTTATGAAAGAGGGTTTCAAGCCGGACGGCAGCGAAAGCAATCCGTTACCATGCGGACCAATAATGCCTGTGTCAGCCGATGAGCCGATTGTGGCCAACGTGGGGGACGTTATGTATGATGTGCTGTTGCACTCTATGAAGATAGCAAAAAAATCCTCTGTTATGGACGATTTGCCGCTTAAAAGCAAAGAGTACTTTCTTCTGACCCTGCACCGCGCCGAGAACACGGATGAGCCGGAAAGATTTCGTCAAATAGCTGGTTTCGTAAACGGGGTCTCAGAGGGCAGGACTGTTATTTTCCCGGCGCCTCCGAGGACGGCCAAAAAAATCCTTGAGAATGGGAACCCGTTCAGGGAAAACATAAAAATAACCGGTCCCATGGGCCATTTTGATCTGTTGAAACTTCTTTCCAGAAGCACGCTCGTGCTTACCGATTCCGGAGGGCTCCAGAAAGAGGCTTTCTGGCTGAAGGTACCCTGCATCACCTTGCGTGACGAGACCGAATGGGTGGAAACCGTGGAAAGCGGCTGGAACATACTGTATAAGAATTACACGGGTCCGCATAGTCCCTTAGCGGACAATTTCTGTTATGGTGATGGCAACGCTGCGGTCAGGATAATTTCAGTCCTGGCCCGGGTCTGATGCAAAAATATGCGGGATTTTTAGAAATCCGCTAATTTTTTTGAAAGGATTAATATGCCTGAAAAAAATATAGGCTTGGTGGGTCTCGGCTACTGGGGCAAAAATATTCTCAGGAACCTGTACGAACTGGGTGCGTTGCATACCGCCTGCGATGCCGATGACGGCATCCTGCGCGAGAGGAAGCAAAAATTCCCTGATGCCGTATATACATCTTCTTTCAAGTCACTGCTGGACAACCCTGAAATAAAGGCAATAGCGGTTGTAACCCCGGCGGCTACACATTACAGCACTGTTAGGGACGCTCTCAGGGCCGGAAAAGATGTCTTTGTCGAGAAACCCCTTGCACTTACCGTGAAGGAAGGAGCAGCCCTGGCCAGGATAGCCGGCGAGGAAGGCCGGGTCCTGATGGTAGGCCATATCCTGCAGTATCACCCGGCGGTCATAAGACTAAAAAAGCTTATCTCCGGCGGAGCACTTGGAAAGATCCAGTATATATATTCAAACCGTCTCAATATCGGGAAACTCCGCACGGAGGAAAATATCCTGTGGAGTTTCGCCCCGCATGACATCTCGGTAATACTGATGCTTATGGGCGGAGAAGAGCCCATGGGCGTTGAGGCCTTCGGGGGGGACTATCTGAGCAATGGCGTTTACGACACCACCATTACCGAGCTCAAGTTCTCAAACGGAGTTAACAGCCATATATTTGTGAGCTGGCTGCATCCTTTCAAGGAACAGAAATTGGTTGTCGTGGGCTCCAAGGCGATGGCAGTTTTTGATGATGTCAGCGAAGAGAAGCTTTTCCTGTACCCGCACGAGATCGAGTGGAAAGAGGGGAAGGTCCCGGTCGCCAAAAAAGCGGATTACCAGGTCATCAGGCTGGAAAAAAGGGAACCCCTGAAAGAGGAACTCCTCCATTTCATGGAGCGCATTCAGGACAGAAAAACCCCGGATACCGATAGCAAGGAGGGGCTCAGAGTCCTTAAGGTGCTCGAAAGGGCAGAGCGGTCGCTCTCAGAAAAAAGAGGCGTGCCAAAGGCCGGTAAGGAAACGGACTTTTTCGTCCATGAATCAGCGTATGTGGATGAAGGTGCAGAGATAGGCGAAGGCAGCAGGATATGGCATTTCTCTCATGTGCTGAAAGGCTCAAGAATCGGCAAAAACTGTATCGTAGCCCAGAACGTGATGATTGGCCCGGATGTGGAGATAGGCGACAGATGCAAGGTGCAAAACAACGTCGCCCTGTATAAGGGAATAAAGATCGAGGATGAAGTTTTCTGCGGCCCTTCCTGTGTCTTTACGAACGTCTACAACCCAAGGGCCTTCGTTGAGAGAAAAAACGAGTTCCTCCCGACGGTCATAAAACGTGGCGCGACGATAGGCGCAAATGCGACCATTGTTTGCGGGACCACTCTTGGTGAATACTGTTTGATAGGAGCGGGCGCTGTGGTTAAAAAAGATGTTCAACCCTATTCCTTGATGGCCGGAGTGCCGGCGAGGCGCATAGGCTGGGTCTGCAAGTGCGGGGTGCCGCTTAAGGAATTCAATGCTGGCGCGGCGTCTTGTCCCAGGTGCGGCAGCGCCTACAGGCAGAATGATGACGGTGTTTACCCTGTGAAGGAGACCATCTGAATGAGACATATCCCTATGCTGGACCTGCGGCTTGAGTACGAATACATGAAGGCAGACATTGATTCTGCTATCGCCAAGTGCCTGAACCATCAGAAATGGATACTCGGTCCGGAAGTGAAGGAACTGGAACAGAATGTGGCGGAATACCTGGGAACAAAGCATTGCATAGGCTGTTCCTCTGGGACGGAGGCCCTTGTCCTGGCACTGCGCTCCCTGGCCATCAAAAGGAAGGGCACAGAGTTTTTCGACAGATCGGATGAGGTGCTGACCACTCCATTCACGTTCACGGCCACCGGAGATGCGATACTCCGCGCCGGAGCGACTCCGGTTTTTGTGGACATAGATCCCTGCACTTACAATATAAGCGTTGAAGGAATAAAAAAATATATTTCCGGAAACAGAGGGAGGGCCGCGGGAATCATCCCGGTGCACCTCTACGGCCAATCCTGCGATATGGATGAAATAATTCCCCTGGCACGGGAAAACGGACTGTTCATCGTTGAGGACGTAGCCCAGGCCTTCGGTGCAGACTGGAAAGGAAGGAAGCTCGGGTCCATAGGCGATGCAGGTTGCTTCAGTTTTTTCCCGTCCAAGAACCTGGGCGGCTTCGGCGACGGGGGAATGGTCGCAACGGATGACGATGATACCGCGGAACTGGCTGGCATGCTCCTTAAACACGGGGGCAGGGATAAATACAACGTGGACCACATTGGTTACAACGCGAGAATGGACACCCTTCAGGCCGCGGTGCTTCTTGCCAAACTGAAGTACATAGATGAGTTCAATACAAAGAGAAAAAAAATATCCTCATTATACCAGAGCGGACTTGCAGGCATAAGGGAGATTGAGCTGCCCGTGGAAACAGCCGGATTCAATCATGTGTTCCATCAGTACACTATACGGGTGAAAGGTGGAAATCGCGATTCCCTGCACGCGTATTTGTCCGAAAACCGCATCGGAACTATGGTTTACTATCCTGTCCCCCTGCACAATATGGGAGTTTTTCAGAACGGAAGGGCTCTGAGAGCCGGAGCCCTCTCCCACAGCGAAAAGGCAGTTGCGGAAGTGCTGAGTCTGCCCATTGAGCCCCTGATGAAAGAGGAAGATGTCTCTTTTGTGTGCCGGAGGATAAAGAATTTTTTCCGATAGGGGCCCGGTGTTTCAAGGATAAAAATGTAACGTTCTTTGTATCCGTGGTAAACAGGTTGTATCCTCAAGGGGCATTCGAGATCATTTTGTCTGGGCCTGCAGGACATCAGTCTTTTCTTTCATGGCCTGTTTATTTGCAGTTTTCCTATCGTTCCTCTGGAATGCCCGAAAGAAGTCTGCTGGCAAGCTAATTGCTTTTTAATATCAAATGGAAAACATGATGACTAACTGGTATGCCATATATGTGAAATCAAAACATGAGAGTGTCGCATACAGGGAACTGCAGAAAAAAGGGGTGGAGTCCTATCTGCCTGTCGTGAAGAAAATGCGCCGCTGGAAGGACCGCCGCAAAGAGGTTGAGTTCCCTCTTTTCCCTGGATACCTGTTCGTCAGGGTCAGCCCGACACCCACCGGCTTTGTAAGGGTCCTCAGGGCAAAAGGTGTTGTGAGTCTTGTGTCAGGAGAGATGGGGACGCCCCTTCCAGTCCCAGAGCATGAGATGGATTCCCTCAGGATAATGATAGAGAACGGAAGCGATATTGACATCTATCCAGGCATCAACGAGGGTGCGCGGGTTACGGTCAAAAGCGGGCCGTTCAAAGGGGCCTCCGGAACAGTGATCAAAAAAGAGGACGGGTACAGGCTCATGATCAACATGGATATCCTTGGCAGGAGCATTGGCGTAAAGGTTTATGCCGATGACCTGGAGAAAATTTAAAGACGGCGGCATTTTTTTAGAAGCGGGTTCAGTTTTAAATTTCCGGGGCGTAAAAAAACATCGTTCTGGCTAAGAGATCCCAAAGCATATCATTTCCCCCTCGATTGTTTGCACGATTATCCTTATGTAACCGGCAAGGCGGAGCATTGAGGAGCCGGGGGATATCTCCCGATCCCTTCCCGCTGCCCTGCATGCGAATTAAAAGTGGAATTATGAATTTTTAAAAACATCCCTTGAGCTCAAGAGCTGGCAGGCCTTCCAAAAAATGCAGGAGCAAATAACCCATGGCCGTCGTTGGCGCGGCAGGAGGATTTTTTACGATGGAGATCCCATTCCACAGACCTTATATAACTGATGAGGAGATAATGGGCGTGGTCCATTCCATGCGATCCGGATGGCTCACGATGGGTCCCAAGACCATAGAATTCGAGAACCGGTTCGCCGGATGCGTCGAGTCGGCCCAAGCGGTCTCGATGAATTCATGCACTGCCTGTCTTCACCTTGCCCTGAAGGCCATAGGCCTCAGAGAGGGAGATGAGGTGCTGGTCCCAGCCATGACTTTCACGGCGACATCCGAGGTAATATCCTACTTCAATGCGAAGCCTGTTTTCGTTGACGTAGAAACTGGGACAGGAAATATGGATGCCGGCAAGATAGAAAGCCGCATCACCGGCAGGACTCGCGCAATAATTCCGGTGCATTACGCAGGCCAGCCATGTGATATGCAAGAGATATTGGAGATCGCAAGAAAAAGAGGAATATACGTTATTGAGGACGCTGCCCATGCACTGCCTGCCTATTACAGGCACAAAAAAATAGGCTCCATTGGAGATATAACCTGTTTCAGCTTTTATGCGACCAAAACGCTGTGCACGGGCGAAGGGGGCATGGCATCAACGGACAACGAGCAATGGGCCGAGACCATGAGGACGCTCAGGCTGCACGGCATTTCAAAGGACGCATGGAAGAGATATTCAAAAAAGGGAAAGTGGCAATATGAGGTCGTGGACGCCGGCTTCAAATATAACATGACCGATGTGCAGGCCGCAATGGGGCTGGCCCAACTTGGGAAACTGGAGTGGATGTGGGAGACCAGGAAGGAGATCGCGGAAAAATACAATGCCGCCTTTGGCTCCATGGAGGAACTGGTGATACCCGAGGTAAAACCGGACAGACAGAGCGCGTGGCACCTGTACGCCCTGAAACTGAACCTTGAGGCACTTAAGATAGGGCGCGACCGGTTTGTGGAGGAACTGTCGAACAGAGGAGTCGGATCATCCGTGCATTTTATTCCTCTTTACAGACAGCCATTTTACAAAAACAGATACGGTTGCCGGATGCATGAGTACCCGGCCTCTGAATGGGTCTACGGCCGTGTCTTTTCCCTTCCCATTTACCCCGGAATGATGGAGGAGGATGTTTCCGGCGTCATCGAGGTGGTTGAACATCTTGCGAGGAAGTTCAAAAGGTAAACGGTATATGAAACGGCTGCTCGATGTTTTTATTTCCTTCTCCGGACTTGTTCTCTTCGCCCCGCTTCTGGCTGCCCTGGCGGTCTTGGTGAGGCTCTCATCGAGGGGGCCGGTGTTATTCAGGCAGGAGAGGATCGGGCGAGGTTTTGAACCTTTCTTTATTTACAAATTGCGGACAATGAGGCAAGGCTCGGAGAAACTGGGCCTGGGCGTGACTTTCAATGGGGACATGAGAATTACCAGAGCCGGAAAGTTTCTGCGGAAATATAAACTGGATGAACTGCCCCAGCTTTTTAATGTGCTCAAGGGGGATATGAGCCTGGTCGGCCCCAGGCCGGAGCTCAGGAAATATGTGGAGATGTTCAAAGAGGACTTCAGGACACTTTTGGCAGTTAGGCCGGGCATTACCGACCCGGCTTCGGTGAGGTATCTGGAAGAAGAGGCGATGCCTCTGACGGCAAACAGCGAGGACATATATATAAACAGGATATTGCCTGAGAAGATCAGGCTCTCAAAGGATTACATAAGGGAAGGCAGCGTCATGAAAGATATAATGATAATTTTCAGGACTGTCTTTAAAAGCTGGGCGAAGCGGGACAAGACGGCAAAGGAGACCAGCGCCACAGGGAAGGGGCCGGGAGGGAAAGAAAAAACAAAAACAGCGGACAGTGCCCCGGCAGTCCCTTACAGCCTTATAAGGAATATCATCATTGAGCACAGACAATTCATGTTTGCAGTAATACTCGTGGTGCAGACCACGCTGGCTAATTACCTGGCTTTTGTGCTGAGGTTCGAAGCAGTCCTGCCTCCACTTAACCTTAGGCAATTTCTTGCTTATCTTCCCCTCCTCCTCGCCGTGAGGCTTTTCTTTCATGTTTATGCCGGCTTGTACAAGAACCTTTGGCGCTACGCGGATATCAGGGACCTGGTCGACATCGTCTGGACCTCTGCCGCGGGAGACGCGATCTTCGCCATGACCGTCATATTCCTATTCGGGGCTGCGGGCTACCCTCGCGCCGTCTATGTGCTGGATTTTCTGCTGTTCGTTGCACTATCCGGGGGTACCAGGCTCCTCATCCGGATATTCAACGAATACATAAAGACGCAGCCATCTCTCAAGAAGGTGTTGATAGTCGGGGCCGGCGATGCCGGTGAGCTGGCTGTAAGGGAAATGAAAAGCAAGAAAGACCCGCACGGCTACGACCCGGTAGGCTTTATAGACGACAACAGGCACATGAAGGGGCTTTCCATTCACGGTGTGCCGATACTCGGCCCTAAATACGCGCTCCCGGAGATGATCAGAAAGTACAGGCCGGAGGAGGTTCTTGTCTCGACCCCGTGCGCCCCACAGCATCTGAAGACAATATATGAACTATGCAAACCCCATGACGTTCCCGTCAAGAAGCTGCCGGTGCTGGGCGATATCCTGAGCGGGGATGTCTCGCTGGCCCCAAAGCTCGGACATCTTCTCATCAGTTCGGGCCTCATTTCCGAAAAACAACTGGTTGATGCCTTTTCTCTACAGAAGGCCGATGGCGGGAAACTCGGTGAAAAGCTGATAAAGATGGGGTTTATCTCGGAAGAAGACCTTGTCGCGGCTCTTC
>JAKAGP010000068.1 GCA_021825785.1 Nitrospirota bacterium | reverse complement strand
TGCATGAACACAAGGTTCCATATCTCAAGGTACCTGTCGCAGTCGCAACCCGGCTTGCATTCCGGCTTTCCGCAGCCTATCGACGAGCCCTGGTCTATGATTATCTCCGAGCAGGGGCCGCAGGGCCCGGTGTCGGCCATCTGCCAGAAATTGTCCTTGGCCCCGAGCCTGACGATGCGTTCTGCGGGGACACCCGCCACTTCCTGCCAAAGCCCCGCCGCTTCATCGTCTTCCTCATAGACCGTAACCCACAGTTTTTCAGCCGGGAGTCCGTACACCCCGGTAAGCAGCTTCCAGGCAAACCCGATGGCATCCCGTTTGAAATAGTCACCGAAGGAAAAATTGCCCAGCATCTCAAAAAAAGTGTGATGCCGCGCCGTATGCCCCACATTATCAATATCGTTATGCTTACCGCCGGCGCGCATGCATTTCTGGCAGGTAGTGGCCCTGCCGTAGGGACGGGTCTCCTCGCCAAGGAATACGCGCTTGAACTGGACCATGCCCGCGTTGGTGAAAAGAAGAGACGGGTCGCCAGCCGGCACAAGAGAGGAGCTTCTTACCGCCTCATGTCCGTTGCTCCTGAAAAAATCCAGGAAGGCCTTCCTTATTTCGGAGCTTTTCATTTAATTTCGGTGTTCGGGGAAATGAATTTCCTGGAAGATATCCCCGAGGACGTCATCTCGGTTACCTTTCCGTCCGTAAAGAAAAGACTAGTTTTGGAAAGAGAGAGCGTGTCCTTGTATACCCACTGCTGCCTGCTTTTGCCATCCTTTGTGGGGGACAGGATATTCACCTCAGACGGCGCGCCCCAGGCATACCTCACCTCATCCGGCGTCATGCCCATGGATACTTTCCCTTCTCTTATGAGCTTCTGGGTGGCCTCAGGATATCCGCTTATCTCGGAAGGCGAATATCTTACTTCCTGCTGGCAGCCCATGGCGCCCATAAGGAAAAAAACAACCGCAAGAAAAAAGACAGCTACAAAAGTGCTCTTCGCTTTCATTAATCTTCCTCCTCTAATTTTAAAAAAACCTGCCTTATCGTTTGGGAAGAAAAACCCCGGCGCGACAGTGCGCCATATAATTTTCTTTTCCGCGCTTCAGCGTTTCTTTTCCGTTCCTCAGGGCTTTCACTCCCTGCCTCCCGGCCGGCCCTTTCCATGGTCCTCAGCTTTTTAAGAGCCGTACTCATGGCCCCTTCAAATTCATCATATCCCGCGAGCGCTTCTTCGGCAAGCCCAGCGGATATGCCCCTTTTAAGCAGATAACCCCTGGCCCCGAGCCTGCCCAGCCTCCGTGTCTCCCTGGCAAGCCTCGTAAGCGCCCCTGCAAGGGCCGAATCATTTATATAACCAAGTCTTTCCAGCTTTTGCAAGACTTCATCGGCCTGCTGACCGGTAAAACCCTTCAGGCCCAGCTTTTCCCGCAATTCCGCGCTGCTTCTGCCTCTGTAACCAAGGAGCCTGAGGGCGTAACGGAAGGCGTCATTCACTCCTTGCCCCTTTATCCCTGCAGGAGGAAGGCTTTCCTTTTGGGAGGACAAAAGCACATTTTGCTCTCAGGAAGAAAAAACGCCCGCCCGGCTTTTTTATGTCAGCGGGAGAACCGCTCAATACTTATGTCTCCCCCGCCCTTCTGGTCGAACATCTCCTTGGTGTTGCGCACGCCCTTGACCTTGAGGTCCAGGTCTTCCGGGTTGCTCGCCTGCTTGAGGGCCTCCTCATAGGTTATGAGCCCGGTCTCAAAGAGTTCCAGAATGGACTGGTCGAACGTCTGCATGCCGTAATGGACCTTCCCCTGCTCTATAAAATCATGTATCAGGGAAGTCTTGGCAGGGTCGGTAACGCAGTCTCTTATGGTGGAAGTGGCGATGAGCACCTCCACCGCCGGCACCCTGCCTTTTCCATCGGCTCTCGGAAGGAGCCTTAAGGATGTTATGCCCCTCAGGATGGCCGCCAGCTGTATGCGGACCTGGTGCTGGTGATAAGGCGGGAAAAAAGATATTATCCTGTTTACCGTCTCCGAGGCGTCAAGCGTGTGCAGGGTGCTTAGCACCAGATGGCCTGTTTCGGCAGCCATAAGGGCTGTCTGGATAGTGTCAAAGTCTCTCATCTCGCCGACAAGGATAACATCGGGGTCCTGCCTGAGGGCGGACCGGAGTGCCTTCGCGAAACTCTTCGTGTCGGCCCCAACCTCCCGCTGGTTAAGCAGGCTTTTTTTGTCCTTGTGCGTATACTCCACAGGGTCCTCGATGGTCATTATGTTCACCCTTTTGGTGGAGTTGATATGGTCTATCATGGCGGCAAGGGTTGTGGATTTGCCGCTTCCGGTCGTCCCGGTGACAAGCACAAGACCTCTTTCCTCAAGCGCCAGTTTTTTCAGTATGGGAGGCAGCGTGAGCTCGTCTATGCCCGGTATCCTGGTGGGTATGACCCTGAACACCAGGCCCAGTGTGCCCCGCTGCAAAAAAGCATTGCACCTGAACCTGCCAAGGCCGGAAATGCTGTACGCGAAATCAAGGTCCGCCTCTTTCTTGAAAAGCTCTCTCTGGGGGGCGGTCATGACCGAGAAGGCAAGCCTCACCGCCTCCTCCTTGGAGATAGCCGGGCTGCCTTCCCTTAACTCAAGCGCGCCGTTTCTCCTGAAGACCGGGGGGCTGCCTACTTTTATATGCAGATCGGAGGCCCCGGCGGCAACGGCTTCTTTCAGGAGATCATTTATCTCTATTTGCCCCCCGGGGGCATCATTTGTCCCCATTGGCTCCGTTACTCCGTTTCAGGTTCGCAACCTCGAAAATCTTCGCCTCTATCTCCAAGGCGGCTTCAGGGTTGCCCTTAAGGTACTCTTTTGCGTTGTCCCTGCCCTGCCCTATCCTGGTCCCGCCGTAGCTGTACCAGGAGCCGGACTTCTCTACGATGCCTTTTTCAACTCCGATATCTATAAGCTCCCCGTTTCTGGAGATGCCCTCGTTGAAATATATATCGAATTCAGCCTGCCTGAAGGGCGGCGCCACCTTGTTCTTTACGACCTTGACGCGGACCCTTCCTCCTGTAAGCTCCTGATTTTCTTTAATGCCCTCTATCTTTCTTATATCCAGCCTCATCGTTGCATAAAACTTAAGCGCATTGCCGCCCGTGGTCGTCTCCGGGTTCCCGAACATCACACCTATCTTCATCCTGATCTGGTTTATGAATATGACGGTCGTGCGGGATTTGGCTATGGCCGCAGTGAGCTTTCTTAATGCCTGGCTCATGAGCCTTGCCTGTAAGCCCGGAAGTGAATCCCCCATGTCCCCTTCTATCTCCGCCTTCGGCACGAGGGCTGCAACCGAGTCCAGAACGATTACATCCACCGCTCCGCTTCTGACCAGCGTTTCGGCCACCTCAAGGGCCTGCTCCCCCGTGTCCGGCTGAGAGATGAGCAGTTCCCCCGCGTTGACGCCAAGCTTGCCTGCGTAGTTTATGTCCAGGGCGTGCTCGGCATCTATAAAAGCGGCTACCCCGCCCTCTTTCTGCGCCTGCGCAATGGCGGACAACGCCAGGGTGGTCTTCCCCGAAGACTCAGGCCCGTATATCTCTATCACACGCCCCCTGGGGAAACCGCCGATCCCGGTTGCGATGTCAAGGGTGAGAGAGCCGGTGGGAATGGCGGCAACCCCCTCGGCTACGCCTTCGGCCCCAAGCTTCATTATCGCGCCCTTGCCGAAATTCTTCTCTATCTGCGCAATGGCCATCTCGAGGGCCTTTGTCTTTTCCTTGTTCATGGCTTCCATCTCCCCTTTCACAAAAAGGTTTTTGTTTTTTATTTTTTTAATCTTTGGGCGCGTTTTTGTTTTATGTTTTTTGTCCTTAAAAAAACTAAAAACCGCCGAATTCGATCTTCGCCAACCTGCTGTACCTGGCCCCTCCCGGACCAAGCTCACTCCGCATAAGGCTGATATTTTCGAGATTTATCTTACCAAATAAGGCATCCTTAAGGGTAGCAAGCTCATCAGCCAGCCTTCTGGCTTCCTCCCGCCCTTCTCCGCCCCTTCCAAAAGAGGACATGGAGCCCATGGCCCGAGGTTCTTTGAGTCTCCCAAGGGTGAGGTGCGGGGAAAATCCCCCTTTTTCCTGCTGCCCGTAACCGGCCTTCCCCAGTGTCTCCTCTACATTCCGCGCAAGCCCCGCCAAAAGCATCTGGGGGTCTCTTATCCCCACCCAGAAGACCCTGGGAGAGCCGTGCCCAGGGAATACGCCCGCGCCCGCCACCTCGATCTCAAAGGGTCTGATCCCGCTCACGGCCTCTTTCAGAAGGCCGGTCAGCTCCGGGATATGGTCTTCGGTCACCTGGCCAAGGAACTTTATCGTAAGATGCAGGTTTTCAGGCGGTACCCATTTGACATTTTTTCCCGCCGTGCTCTTTTTTAAAAAAGCTGTATCCGCCGCTATCCGGTCTCTTAATTCCTCAGGAAGCTCAACCGCCACAAAACATCTGATGGAACCTGACATTTCAACGAACCGGATAAAGGAAAAGGAGGGGTATATACATTTTCATTTTCCCTTCATGCAGATATCAGCCTCCATAGGTGAAGGAGGATGTTTGCGGCAATGCCGGCCGCGATATCATCAGCCATAACCCCCACGCCGCCGGGCAGGTTCTCCATTTGCCTTATTGGTGGAGGTTTCAAAATATCAAACGCCCTGAACAACACAAAGGCGGCCACGAGGTAACCATCCGAAAGGGCCGAAAGGGGCAGGAACAGGACGCTCACCAGGTAGCCAGCGAATTCGTCGATGATGATATGGCGGGAGTCCTTGCCAAGCACAAGCTCGGCCTGCCCGGCCGCATAGACCCCTATTAATATGGCAAATACGGCAAAGAAAACAAGCTGAAGCGGCCCCGGTTTTAAAAGCCATACCAGGATTGCCGCAACGAGCGTGCCGAAAGTCCCCTGGGCGGCCGGAACGTAACCAATGAAAGAAAGTGTGGCGATCTGCCGCAGAAAAAAGAAAAAACCTGGATGTTTTTTATCCATTTAAATTCGCTTGGGGGAGAGTTTTTACTCACCTCACCCCTTATCCCCTCTCCCAAAGGCTAGGGGTAAAAGGAAAATTCCAAACCTCATCTACCAGGGCTACCCGATCTTGTAATGATATTTCACCGGGGTGCTGCCCTCAAGCGTTGCCCTCACCGAGCAATATTTGTCCATGGAAAGCTCAACAGCCCTCTTCACCGCCTCTTCGCTTAAGTTATTCCCTTTTATCACGAACTCCACTTCTATGCCGGTGTATCTTTTGGGGTGGTCTTCCGCCCTGTTCCCCTTGACTATTATCTCAAAGCTGGTGACTTCCTGCTTTTTCTTCCTGAGTATCGATATCACGTCCATGCCGGTGCAGCCGCCGAGCCCGGCCAGAAGCAATTCCATTGGTCTGGCCGCGGTGTCTTGCCCGCCGAACTCCTGGCTTGAATCCATCATGACCTCGTGGCCGCTGCCAGTGATCGCCGAAAATCGCATACCGTCCTGGAATTTTATCCTCGCTTCGGGCATATGCCAAAATCTCCTTTTCTATCTGGGGTTTTTCCTCTCCGCAGATTACCTCTCAGGCTAACCCATGGGCCGGATGCCTGTCAATAGACACCAGTTTATGTTAAAATCTGGCCTGTTACGGGAGGGGTTCTGTTTTTTTACACATCCTCCGGAAAAATTTTTTTCTTTTAAAAGCCTCAAAATTTGGCGAATGAAAAAAAGACCGGAAATAAAGATCCTGCTTCGCGGCAATGAGGCGCTGGCCGAGGCGGCCATCAGCGCGGGGTGCTCCTTTTATGCAGCTTATCCGATAACTCCCCAGAATGAGATCCCAGAGCACATGTCCTGGCGGATGCCCGAGACCGGAGGGGTTTTTGTCCAGGCCGAAAGCGAGCTTGCCGCGATCAACATGGTGTACGGCGCGGCGGCAACCGGGGCAAGGTCCATGACCACTTCAAGCAGCCCGGGGGTAAGCCTTATGCAGGAGGCGCTCTCTTACCTTGCGGGGGCGGAGCTTCCGGCTGTGGTAGCCAATGTGCAAAGGGGCGGCCCAGGACTGGGAAATATCTCCGGAAGCCAGGCGGACTATTTTCAGGCCGTAAAAGGCGGCGGCCACGGAGATTACAAGCTCATGGTATACGCGCCTTACAGCGTCCAGGAGATCAGGGACCTGACCATGCTTGCCTTTGACAAATCCGACGAATACAGGAACCCTGCGATGATACTGGCCGACGGGATCCTTGGGCAGATGATGGAGCCTGTCCGGATGACCCCCTACAAAAAACCGCGTCTGCCTAAAAAAACCTGGGCACTCACCGGCTGTTCCGGCAGGAAATCAAATGTCATAAAATCCCTTTACATGGGCGAGGGCGAGCTTGAAAGAAGGAACCGGCGGCTGCAGGACAAGTACCGCCTCATGAGGGAAAAAGAGACCCTTTCCCATTCCTACAGGACTGAAGACGCAAAGGCGGTAATCGTTGCCTTCGGCATCGCGGCACGAATAGCCTTTTCCGCCGTGGACGCCCTGAGGGCAAAAGGGCGGAAAGTGGGGCTCTTCCGGCCCATTACGCTTTTCCCCTTCCCGGAAAGGGAACTCGAAATGCTTTCCGGAAAGGTCAAGAAATTCCTCGTCTTTGAATTAAACGCGGGCCAGATGGTCGAGGACGTAAGGCTTTCCATAAACGGCCGGGCAAAAGTGTTCTCATACGGCCGTCCGGGGGGCGCCATAGTAAGCCCGGAAGAAGTGGCGGCCAGGATCGAAGATATACTCTAGAAAAAAGGCTCTTCCGGCTTTTGTACGGGCGACTGCGCTTTCAAGCTTCAGATCAAATAAGACATCATTGCAAAAAGGTATCAATATTTTGCCTATGATACAAATGCGCCGCTAAGCGCGGCAGAACCCTCCCGTGCGGAATTGAACCTGAAAAGAGCAGCTTTGAAGACCTGAACCGGATACCAGGTAGCCCCTTCAAGTTTAGTATCCCGATGCCGTGAAGCGGATACCAAAGTACTGGGCAAATTCTGCAAAAAAGAATTTTTTTCCAGAATAAAGGTTATTTTCGCAAATCCGCACAGACGGTCTTTTCAAAAAGGCAATATATACTGGAGATATTAATGATATTTGCAGCTGCAGTTTCGTATTCAACCGGGGTCTAATTATGATAAAATCCGGCCACATACAAGCTTTTGAGAGGGGATTTCGGCCGCTATGGTTAAAATCACAAGACCTAAGGTCGCGCAGGTTTTTTTACGGAAGCGCCTTTTCAATTTAGTGGATGATTGCCGCCGTGACCGGCCGGTTGTCTGGGTATCCGGCCCGGCGGGCTCCGGCAAGACCACACTTGTTTCAAGCTACATTGAGCACTCGAAACTGCCCTGCCTCTGGTACCAGGTAGACGAAAGAGACGGAGACATCGCGTCCTTTTTTTCCTTCATGGGGCAAGCCATAAAAAAGGTCCGTCCCGGCGTACGGAAGCCGATGCCCTTTTTCACCCCCGAATACCGGATGAGCATCTCCGTCTTTTCGAAAAACTA
The DNA here is from genome assembly GCA_021825785.1 of Nitrospirota bacterium. The sequence continues at coordinate 241 of JAKAGP010000068.1, read as the reverse complement.
TTTCGAAGAGATGTCCCGGCGGATCAAGCCTCCTTTTATTATTGTGCTCGACAATTATCAGGAGGCCCCCGCTCAGTCCCGCCTGCACGAGGCCGTCTCCGCGGGCATCTCTGTGCTGCCGGAAAATTTGAGCCTGTTCGTGATCAGCAGGAGTGGGCCGCATCAGCGGTTTTCCAGGTTCCGTGCAAATGGCCTGATGGGTTCCATAGGATGGGACGAGATACGTTTCACAATTGAGGAG
>JAKAGP010000067.1 GCA_021825785.1 Nitrospirota bacterium | reverse complement strand
CGGGTTTCCTGTAGTCTCCGTTGTCCTGCCATGCCCTCCTGCCGCCCGTCCTGAAGAGGAGCCTGGTGCCGTTTCCGGAGGCGATCTCAAGCCAGCCGGCCCCTCTTATGGCCCTTGCGACTGCGGAAGTGAGCCTCTTAAGCTCCCGGTAATCAACGCTCATTGGGCCGGAGAGCATCGAGTAATCGAAAAGGGGCATGCTGGCATAACGCGCGCCCAACATGGTGAGCAGTTTTCTGAAGATGGTGTGGGTGGTGGAATAATTGGAGAGGGCTATGACCGCGTCGACCGCGTCCCCCGAGTATTTCCTGATAATCCTGCCTGCCAGGCCCTGCCCCTCCTCCGAAACCCTCTTCTTGATGATCTCCCTTAAAAGACCTCTTGCGGAGAGCCCGGCTATGCATTCGGCGCCGAAGGCGGCCTCCCATACGGCCTTTGGCGGCTCGACGGCGTGGGTCCCCGTCGCGGCGTATTCCCTGTAGATCACCTCTTTTGCAAGACCGAGCCCGGCCCGCGCCGCGGCCCGCCCAATCCTCCGCAGGCCGGCCCTTCTTTCAAGCTCCTCCCGCGGCAGCTTCCCCTCTTTCTTCGAAACCTTGTCTGTAAAAACGAGCACCCGCTCTCTTGGGGTAATCCCGAGGTTCAGAAGATATATGTTTTCCAGCGCCCCGATATCTATCCGCATTCGGCTTTTCACTTGCAACTGTCTTATTTTAAACCCTCCGGGCCACCTTTTGCATTAGTGCGCGCCCCGCCAAGATCTCAAAAAAGGCAAGACTACCGATAATAAATTTATTGACAAGTAAATTTATTCATGAAAGAATATATTATGCGGATGCAGTAAAGCAGAGACCCCGCTTCATCCCAATAGCTGCGTAACCGTATTCAAAGATCAGGATTTTTTAATAAGCCAATGTATTACCCGAATCATATCCACCCGCTATCCATTCAAATTTCCAATTCGGCGGATTTCCATTTTGGAAAGTAGCGACTCACCAGGAGGAAAAAAACCATGAAATCAGGCAAGTCCAGGTTTATGGCAGTTTTGACTTTGATGTTCGGCGCAGGTTTTCTGCTGGCCGGCTGCGGAGGAGGAGGAGGGGGCGGCGCTCCGGCCGCCAGCACGCCGGGGACCAGCGTTTCCCAGAGCGCGCCCGTGGGGTTATTCATGACGGACGATGCGTCCGGTTTCAGGCAGGTGTCGGCCGTAATCAACTCGGTGACCCTTCTTAATACCTCAAGCGGAGACTCCTGCACGGTGCTCTCCGGCCCGGTTAACATCGACCTCGCAAACCTCTCAAACGTAATGGAGCTTGTAAAAACCTCCACCTGTCCGGCCGGCTCTTTTGACAAGGTCAGGATAGTCTTCAGCAATTCGGTGGGGCTAACCAACTCAAGCGGCGTAAGCGGCCCATGCTCGTTCACCGCTTTCAGCCCCGGACAGCCCTCTCCGGACACGATGTCCTGCAGCGGGAATAACTGCACCATGGATTTAAATACCCCGGTAAACATCGTCGCGGGCCAGAACAACCGTGCCGGGCTGGACTTCGACCTCAAGAACTTCAATGTGACGGGGTTCGGGGGAGGCGCATGCTCCATGACAATGAGGGTAAACCCGCTTAATGCCCAGGAGATGGACCAAAAGGGGTACCCCGCAGGCATCAGCGGAATGATTACAAGCGCGACGGACAATACGGTAACCATGAATACCGGGACCAGGTCCTTTGTCATAAACACACCGGTCATGGGACAGTCCAATTCTCAGGGGCTCATGGGGCTGGCGGCAAAAAACGTCCCGGCCATGGCAAATTGCACTGGCTTCGATTTCGATTCCGGCACGTGCCAGTCCGGCCAGGTAATGGCAGTCGCCACGGGGACGGTCTCCGGCCTGAACCCCGGGAATAATACGTTCATGCTCACACTCGCGGACGGCACCCCGATAACGGTGAATTATTCCTCGCCGGGGGTGAAGGGCACCCTGGCGAACGGCCAGCCGGCCGTCGTAAAACTCTTCAACATCAGCGCTTCTTCGGGCCAGTTCGGGGCCTCGGCCTCGCAGGTCTCAAGCCATGCGGGAATGGGCCCGATGGGAACACCGGCCAATAGTCCACAGACGCCCGGCGGCGGCAGCAACACTGGCATGCCTGGAGGCGGCAGCAACACTGGCATGCCTGGAGGCGGTAGCAACACTGGGACGCCTGGCGGCGGTAGCACCGGAACACCTGGCGGCGGTAGCACCGGAACACCTGGCGGCGGTAGCAACACCGGCGCACCGGGCGGCGGCAGCACCGGGACACCAAGCGGCGGAAGTAATACCGGGACGCCAGGCGGCAGCAATACTGGTATGCCTGGCGGTGGCGGCAGCACCGGAACACCTGGCGGCGGCAGCAACACCGGCGCACCGGGCGGCGGCTCGCCCATGAGGTGAACATCGTGCTGATAAAGGGTGTTTTGGCAGGCGGCGGTTTCGGTAAAATAGGAGGATGGTCCAGGCCAACGGCATCGTAAAGGCATATGGCAGGCGCGTGCTGTTTGACGGGGCGTCCTTCACACTGGGGGCCGGGGAGCGCGCCGGGCTTGTAGGAAGAAACGGCTCCGGCAAGACCACGCTTTTCCGCATGATACTGGGCAGGGAACTGCCGGATGAGGGTTCGATAAGCGTGCCCAGGGACTACAAGGCCGGACATCTCTCCCAGGAGATACGTTTCGCCGCCGATACGGTCCTCGCCGAGGCGATGCTTGGTCTCGGCGGGGACAGCCTGCCGGAAAATCAGGCCTATATGGCCGAGTCCGTCCTGATGGGGCTTGGCTTTCAGCCGGAAGACTTTTCCCGCCATCCGCATGAACTCTCGGGCGGGTTTCAGGTCCGGCTGAACCTGGCGAAGCTCCTGCTCGCGGGGCCCAATCTCCTCCTGCTTGACGAGCCCACCAATTACCTGGACATTGTCTCCTCCCGCTGGCTGGGGCAGTTCCTCAAAAACTGGAAGGGCGAGCTGATGCTGATAACCCACGACAGGGATTTCATGGACGCAGTCACGACCCACACCATCGGGATACATCGCGCAAAGACAAGGAAAATAGCCGGCGGCACCCACAGGCTCTATGAGCAGATACTCGCCGGGGAGGAAGTCTACGAGCGCACCCGCGCAAACGACGAAAAGAAACGCAGGGAGCTGGAGGAATTCATAAACCGTTTCAGGGCCCAGGCGACCCGCGCCCGCGCGGTCCAGTCCAGGATAAAGGGTCTCCAAAAAAAAGGCAGACTCGACAGGCTGTCCGCGGAAAAGACGCTTGATTTCGAGTTCAATTATGCCCCGCACGAAAGCAAATGGCTGATGAGGGCGGAGGATATCTCATTCGGGTACGAACCGGCGGCCCCTCTATTTGAAAATCTCAATCTGTCGGTGGGCAGGAGGGACCGCATCGCTGTCATCGGCCGCAACGGCCAGGGGAAGACCACTCTGCTGAAACTCCTCGCGGGGGAAATAAAACCCGACTGCGGCAGCGTAAGCCTCGGCAGCAGGACGGCGATGGCACATTTCGGGCAGACGAACGTCTCGCGCCTGGACCCGTCCAGGACCGTCGAGGAGGAGATTCTGGATTCAATGGCGGAACACCGGCGCGTGGCCGCACGCAATATATGCGGGGCGATGCTCTTCGAGGGGGACGATGCGCTCAAGAAGATATCGGTCCTTTCGGGCGGAGAGAAGAGCCGCGTCCTGCTGGGAAAACTGATCGCCCAGCCCGCAAACCTGCTTCTGCTGGATGAGCCCACCAACCACCTGGACATGGAGTCCGTCGACGCCCTTGTCGAGGCGATAGAGGCCTTCGAAGGCGCCGTGATAATGGTGACCCACAGCGAGATGATACTGCGCGCCTCGGCCACGCGCCTTGTGGTCTTCGACGGCGGCAGGGCAAGGGTGTTTGAGGGCGCCTATGAAGACTTCCTCCGCCAGGTGGGCTGGAAGGGCGAGCAGGCCCCAAAGGCGGCGCCGGGGAAAAATGGCGGCAAGACGGCAAGCAGAAAGGATATGAGACGGCTGAGGGCTGAGATCGTTGCCATGCGCTCAAAAACGCTCGGGGACCTTCAGGCAAGAATCAGGGGGGCCGAGGAGGAAATAATCACCCTCGAAGAGCGGATGGAAAATGACAACGTGGCGCTCATACAGGCGTCCATGAAAGGCGACGGCGGGGAGATAAAGCGGCTCTCGAAATCCATCCACGATGCGAAGGAGCGGATAGAGGCGCTCTTTGCCGAGCTTGAAGCGGCCACCGGGGAGTTGGGAAAAAACAGATGCGAATTCGATGCGCGATTGGCCGGGCTGGACGAAAGGCAGCGAGGGAATTAAGCGCAGGAGGCCCTTGCCGCTCTACATCTCCACCCTGGTCACGACCCCGTGCAGCTTGTTTGAAGGCAGCTTGTAAAATTGGACAAAGGCCGGCGTGAGTTTTTTTATCGCGGCAAACATCCTCCAGGGCACACTTGAGGTGACTATCTCTTCAAGGCCGTAGAAGATGACCTTTTCATCGATCCCCACCCCCCTGAGGATTTTTTCGAGGTCAATGATCTCCATATATCCCGTCGCCACCTTCAGGACCCTGAGCCCCGGGGCCGGCGAAAGAGAGAAATCGACTGTAACCCCTAATGGCTGGTCGCGCTTCGTTATCGTCACTATTACGTTATCCTCGTAGATGATCTCGTTTGCAAGCATTGTATTCACGATATAAGACGGCATCTCGGCAGGGTCCCTGCCAAAGAAAAGCGCCGTGCCCCGTATCCTGTGCGCAAGCGGGATCTTCTCCCTGTAGTCCGCCAGAAACGTTTCGAGCGGGACGTAGCGCAGCCGGTTATAGAGCCTCCGCTGCCCCTGCATGTAGATGATGATAATGGAGAATGGGACCGAGGCCACTATCAGCGACCAGTAGCCGCCGTGAGGTATCTTGAACAGGTTCGAAAACAAAAAGATCAGGTCTACAAGGGTTACAAGGAGCGAAACCGGCAGGAGGGAGAATTTCCTGCGGAGGTAGAATATCCAGCTCATCATAAGGCCGGTCAAGGTCATCGTGCCCGTGACGGCAAGGCCGTAAGCTGCGGCCAGCCTGCTTGATTGCCTGAACTCCATCATTATGAAAAGGACCTCGACCATGAGAAACCAGTTCACAAACCCTATGTAAATCTGGGAGCGCAGCTCCGCCGAGGTGTATTCTATCCTGAACATCGGCATTATCCTTGTGGTTATGCCCTGGTATACTATCGAGAACATCCCGCTTATCATGGCCTGCGAGGCTATGACCGTGGCCGCGACGCTCAGCAGCAGAAACGGGATGTAGAGGTGCGGGGCCTGCCTGTAGAGCATCTCAAAGAGCACGTTCCTTGCTCCTGGGTTTCTGAGTATGAAAGAGCCCTGCCCAAGATAGCTCAGGACAAGCGCAATAAAAACGAGGTGCCAGGCCTTTCTTATGGGCTCGCGCCCCAGATGGCCCATGTCCGCATACAGGGCCTCGCCCCCGGTCGCGCAGAGCACCACCTCGGAGAGGATGAAAAACCCCGCGATCCCGTTATGCGCCATGAATCTTATGCCGTATAATGGGTTTATGAAATGCAGCACCACCGGGGCCTTGATTACCGAGGCCGCTCCGGAAAGCGCCAATGTCCCGAACCAGACCAGCATTATAGGGCCGAAGGCGCGGGAGACCCGCTCGGTCCCGCGCCTCTGGAAGAAAAAAAGGAGCACCGCTATGGCGGAGGCAATCAGGATCAGCACATCCTGCGGCGTGCCCCCAAGCCCGGGGATGAGAAGAAGGCCCTCCACGGCGCTCAGGATGCTTATGGCCGGCGTGATGACGCCGTCGCCTATGAGAAGGGAGACGCCGATTATCGCAAGGAAGGTCACAAGGGCCGCGGACCGGGCCTTTCCGACCAGACCGATTAATATCTCGCGCAGCACTATGGTGCCGCCCTCGCCCTTTTCGCCTAGACTCATGGCCAGCCAGGCGTATTCGATGCTGACGAGTATAATCAGCGTCCAGACCACAAGGGAAAGCACCCCGGCCACGTTTTCAGGCGTGGCCTTCGTCAGCAGAAAGACCACCGCGAGGGTATAGATGGGGCTGGTCCCTATGTCGCCAAAGACGAGTCCCAGGGATTTGATAACGCCCATGAAGGCGCCTTTTCTCTTTACCTGTGCCATTTCCGCCCGCAAATAGATACTATAATCTTATACCGGGTTTTGGTCCGGCCGGCAATCTCTGCAATTCAAACACTTCTAAAAATAAATGGATAGCAAGCGTATTCTCCTGCGTACCGCAGGACTTGCCACAGGGAATCTCAATTTTGGCTCTTCCGGTTTTTGTGTGGGCTAATAACAATTTGTATATCTGCCTGGTCCTTTCGTTCGGTCGCGCGGTTCCGGACGTGCGCAAACGGCGCTATTGCCTTGCCCTCCGGGCGACTGGCGAAAGGTTGTCAAGATGCAACCCGCCGTGATCCGTCCGCTTGCTCCCTCTCTCAAGAACCAGGCAGATATCAGCCTTTCCCGGAGATATCAGTATCACACAAGAATTCCTGAAAAGCCTAAATTTTAAACCTCGTTTGCGCTCCATCATTTGCCCGTTTTTTGGGGCGCGGACGGCCAGAACCTCTTAACTATATTGTGCGGCCAGACGTATATGTATTTGCCCTCAAACCGGAGGACCTCCTCCGGCGCTCCGAAATAGCCGGTTACGATCTTCGGGGAGCAATAAAGCCTGTCATAATCGCAGGACTGGCCGGATTTGGCCACGATCAAAAAAGTACGGCCTTCATAATGGGCCGGCTTGTACCAGTCCAGTTTCGCGTTCAGCACATACGGCTTCAGCAGGTTTGATTTCGCCGTGTACTGGAGAGACCTCACCTCGACTGTATCATTGGAAAGCAGGGTCAGTATGCCGGCGTTCCAGTAATCGGCATAGCCGTAAAAAAGCCCGTTTTGCTCGAGGAACCGGACAAGCCGTATCTGGCCGCCGTTTGGTTTGCAGTCCGGCTTATAGTGGAAACCCATTCCGGCGCCATATAAGGCGGACAAAAGGAAAGGCGCAAAAATGAGGGTGCGGCGGTATTTACCCGGGAAGCGGCCCCCGTCGAGGGAAATGGCAAAAAAAATGGAAAACGGGTAAATCATGGGCGCCAGGTACCTGGCCTGCTGCATATCCAGGACGACTTCTTCCTTGAATACGAAGGCAAGCCCCGCCAAAACCCAGACCGCCCAGAAAAACGCGAGGGCGAACTGTCTTCGGCCGTCTTTTTCCTTCGAGGTCAGAATGATTGCGTTTATGAGCACCACCGTAAAGAGCACGGCATTTGAAATCCGCAGGGCGGCTTCATACCATGGAAGGCCTGCCTGCAGCACGTTCATGTTGAGAAGCCCCGCGGCCATCAGGCAATAGTGGAGGGAATATCCGGCCCAGTCCTTCACGGGCGCAAGTCCGAAAGGCACAAGATGTTTTAGAAGCACGATATCGAGCGAGCCGGCCGCGGCATACAAAAGCCTGACGGTCAGCAATGAGGCGGCCAGCGTAAGGGCGAGGGCGAGCTCCGTGCGCCGGTCAAGCAGTCTGTTGCCGCCGAAAATCCGCACGCCAAGGTACGCGGCCCCCGCGGCTGCCACAAAAAGCAGGGCGTACGGGTCGGAGAAGACGGCCAGTGATACAGCGGCAAACAGGACGGAGCGGATGACGTCCATCAGGTGCAAAGCGCATCGGCAACTGTTGCCAAATCGGCGAAGATCAAAGTCGAGGCAGGCAGGTTGCCCTCGGCGCGTGTTTTCACTCC
>JAKAGP010000066.1 GCA_021825785.1 Nitrospirota bacterium | reverse complement strand
GTGGCAACGAGACTGGCTATTGAGGGTTACGGGGCGCTGATCACGGGATACCGGCCTCAAAAAACTATGCCCGTAAAAAAAGTCCGCTACCACTGAGTAAAGGCCGTTCTTTTTTTTAAAATTAAATCCTGATCGAAAAAGTTTAAAATCCTTGACTTGCCGTTATCACCTGATAGCATTTTTATGAGACCATTGCAAAGGAGGTGAAAAAAGGATGAAAAAAACTCTCGATAAAAAGACGTTGGAGAAAGAGGCTATCTTCTGGGGCAGTCTGAAGAGGCAGCTCAAGGAAAATCCTGTGAAGATATGCCGCAAATGAAGCAGCTGAAAGAGCTAACGCTCGAGGCTGCCGGTCCGGCAGCCAAATACGATTTTTTCATCCAGTGGCATCTGACTGAAAGGTGCAACCTGAAGTGCAGGCACTGTTACCAGTCCGGGCAGTCCGCGGGGGCTGACCTTTCACTTCAGGAGGTCAAAGACGTGATCGCCGAGATATCAGAGGCCATGGAAAACTGGGCGGAAAATTACCGGATGGATTTTTCGCCCAGTTTTAATTTGACGGGCGGCGAACCGCTCCTCAGAGACGACCTGTTGCAAATAATAGATGAAACAAGAGGCCGCGGATTCGATGTCTTTCTGCTTACGAACGGGACCCTTATAAGCGATAAAAAGGCTGCGGCTATTGCCGGGGCCGGTGTCAAGGGGGTACAGGTGAGTCTTGAGGGCCCGAAGAAGATCCATGACTCCATCAGGGGCCAGGGCAGTTTTGCCAGGAGCATGCGCGGTGTCAAAAATCTTCTGGAAGCCGGTTTGACGGTCACCCTGAATGCGACCCTCTCCAATATCAATGCCGCCAGCCTTCCGGCAATGGTCTCTCTTGCGCTTGAAACAGGGGTACAGAGGCTTGGATTTTCAAGGCTTGTGCCTTCGGGGCGGGGCGCGGGACTAAGGCCAGAGATGCTGAGCCCCATGCAGGTAAAAAGCGTCTATGAGACCCTGCTTTCACTCGATGTCGAAGACCTGGACATCGTAACCGGGGACCCGGTTGCCTCACAGATGAACATAAAAACGCCGGACGCCGGCTGCACTGCTGCCGGCGGTTGCGCCGCAGGCATATCCGGTTTCACCATCCTTGCCGACGGCACTATTACACCTTGCAGGAGACTTCCGCTGCCGCTTGGCAACGTTCGTACGGACTCCATCAGGACCATATGGGCATCTTCACCCATACTCGATGCCTTGAGAGACAGGAAGCGGTATTCGGGCAGATGCGGCTCCTGCGGTAAGTGGGCCATCTGCCGCGGGTGCCGGGCGATCGCGCACTACACGTCTGGAGGGCCAGAGGGCTATCTGGCGGAAGACCCCCAGTGTTTTATTGCCCGGGAAGAGGAGACACTGCACAACCAAAAACAAAAATAAAAACAAAAGTAAAATTAAAAAACTGAAATCTTCCTGAAGCCTCTCTACTGCCACTTTTTACCCCTTCTGCCTAAAGCCATTCGGGGGAACCGGTTTCATAAGCCATGCCTTGTTCCTCCTTCTTTTTTTATAATCCATGCCGGTTTTACCCCCGTTGTTTAACAATTTTATGCCCGGTTTTGCTTCCACTTGTTTTATAATTTATGAATGTCCGGAGCCCTTGCCCATAAAATAGCCTCTGGCGGGCGCATCACACCCGCAGAGGCGCTGAAATTATTCGAATCCGAAGACATCTTCGCCCTGGGCGAACTGGCTGCTCTGGCTGCCAAAAGGAAAAATGGCAACAAGGTCTTCTATATAAGGAACGTCCACGTAAACCCAACCAACATCTGCGTCAACAGGTGCAGGTTCTGCGCCTTCAGCCGCTCCCGTGGAGAAGCCGGGGCATACGAGCTTACGAACAGGGAGATTGTCAGGAAGCTGAAAAAAATAAGACGGAAAAACGAAAAGGCGTTTGACGAGGTGCACATAGTCGGTGGGCTTCATCCGGACTGGGTCTTTGAACACTATCTGGAGATGCTTGAGGCTATAAAGGAAAATTTCCCGGGCGTAAACATAAAAGGCTTTACCGCCGTGGAGGCGGATCATATGCGTAAAAAAAGCGGGCTCCCTTTAAGGGAGGTATTCAGAAGACTCAGGGACAGCGGGCTGGACGTTATGCCTGGCGGCGGGGCGGAGATATTCCACCCTGATGTAAGGAATGCCCTATGCCCGGAAAAATTAAGCGGCAAGGACTGGCTTAAGGTAATGAAGGAAGCTCACAACGCGGGCATAAAAACAAACGCCACGATGCTTTACGGCCATATAGAAAATTACGGGCACCGCGTGGCTCATCTTCAAAGCCTGCGCAGGCTCCAGGATGAAACTGACGGGTTTCAGGCGTTCATCCCCCTTCCCTATCAGCCTGAGACCGAGATCGGAGGCCGCGCATCTTCCGGCATCGAGGATCTGAAGTGCATAGCCGTCAGCAGGATATTCCTTGACAACTTCGACCACATCAAGGCCTACTGGGTTATGCTTGGGGAAAAGCTGTCGCAGGTGGCCCTGCTCTTTGGCGCAGACGACCTCGAAGGCACAGTCATAGAGGAAAAGATCGCGCATTCGGCCGGGGCGCGCACGAAATACGGCTTAACGGAGGCGGAACTTTCGCGCATGATCGCGAAAGCCGGAAAAAAGGCGGTCCGCAGAGACTCCTTTTACAGGAGGCTCGTTTGAGAAAAAAGACAAAGACCCTCTCCCTTTCACGCCTGAGCAAAAAAGAGGCGGTACGGCTCCTGAAAAAAGGGGACCTGCTTGAGCTTGGGCGCATGGCGGACGGGCGAAAAAAGGCGCTCCATCCTGGGGACACAATCACGTTCGTCGTAGACAGGAACATCAATTACACGAACGTCTGCATCAACGAGTGCCGGTTCTGCGCTTTTTACAGGCGCGAGGGCGCCCCTGGCGCCTATGTGCTTGGCATGAACGAGCTGTTCGGGAAAATAGAAGAGACGCTCGCCCTTGGCGGTACGCAGATACTTCTTCAGGGAGGGCTTAATCCCTCTCTTGGCATCAAATTCCACATGAATATGCTCAGGGAGATAAAATACAACTTCCCATCCATAAACATCCATGGCTATTCTCCGCCGGAGATATGCTATTTCGCAAAATGCTCTTCTCTCACCACAAGAGAGACGCTGGGCCTTCTGAAAGCGGCGGGGCTGGACTCCATTCCCGGAGGCGGGGCAGAGGTATTGTCCGACAGGGTGAGGGAGGCCATCAGCCCCAAAAAGATACGCTCCTCCCAATGGTTGTCTGTGATGAGGGAGGCACACGGGCTTGGAATGAGGACGACCGCCACCATGATGTTCGGCTCCGTGGAGACCGCGCAGGATATAGCCAGTCATCTGGAGGCCATAAGGGAGCTGCAGGATGAAACAGGCGGATTCACCGCATTCATCCCTTGGAGTTTTCAGCCTGGCAATACCGCTCTTAAAAAAACGGAGCCGGCCACTGCCGTCGATTATCTCAGGGTCCTTGCCGTCTCAAGGATTTTTCTGGACAACGTGCCCAATATTCAGGCGTCGTGGGTGACGCAGGGGCTTAAGATGGCGCAGGTGGCGCTCAGGTTCGGAGCTAACGATTTCGGCTCCACGATGATAGAGGAGAACGTGGTGGCCTCGGCGGGCGTCAGTTACAGCGTCTCCATGAATGATATCATAGAGGCCATAAAGGCCTCCGGCTTAAGGCCGGCGCAGAGAGACACACGATATAACATAATCAGATATTTTTGATCTGATTTGATCTAAGGAGGAAATATTTCCGGAATGGAACCCGAACTCTTTGATGTGCTCATAGTGGGCGGCGGGCCGGCGGGGCTCACAGCGGCGCAGTATGCGGCGCGGGCTGGCCTTACCGCTATTGTAATAGACAAATCCCCCACGGCGGGCGCGCTGGGATTCGCAAGCAGGATAGAGAACTATCCGGGGGTTGAGACCCCGCTTTCGGGCAAAGAACTGCTGGATATCTTCAGGAAGCAGGCGGTAAATTTCGGCGCCAAATACGTCGAAGCCCAGGTGGTCGGCGTCAATATCACAGGCAACGTAAAGGAAGTCTTTACGATGGAAGGCGCCTACAGTGGAAAGACCATAATCCTTGCGACCGGGTCGATGGGAAGAAAACCCTCCATAAAGGGGGAAGCGGAATTTCTTGGCAAGGGGGTAAGTTACTGCGCAATATGCGATGCCCCCTTCTTCAGGGGGAAAAAGGTATGCGTCATCGGCGGCTCCGAGGAGGCGGTAAAGGAGGCAGGAGTGCTTTTAAGGGCGTGCGAGGAGGTCTATCTTATAAACCCATCCAAAAAACTGGGAATAGAGGATGATGAGCACCCTGTCCTTGCCGCAAATAACCTGAAAGTCCTCTCCGGCACCAGCGTTACCTCCATCGAAGGCTCCGAGGCAGTGGAGCGGATAAAGACCATAGACCAGGACAAGCGCGAAGGGGAAATAGAGGTTGCAGGTGTATTCGTTTATCTGCACGGAAGCAAGCCGATAGTGGACTTTCTGACCGAAACGGTGGAACTTTCCGAAAGCGACTGCATCGTCACTAACCGGATGATGGAGACGTCCATGCCTGGAGTCTATTCCGCTGGTGACGTCACCTGCGTGGAAGTGCGGCAGGTGGTGGTCGCGGCGGCAAACGGGGCCGTGGCGGCTCTTTCTGCCGAAAAGTTCATAACCCATAAAAAGAGAAGGAAACACGACTGGGGAAAGGCGTAGGCCCCTGCTTGAAAGTTGTCACCTGCTGGAAAGCGCCCGCTCCCTGCTTCTCCTGAAGAAATCCGCGTAATCGGCCGGAAAATGTGCAAGCAACTCCTCCAGCTCCCTGGAGGAGATGTTTTCCTGGAGCACACCCGTAACCGCCTCGGCGTGGTGTTCCGCAACCGGGTATGTCACGCCTTCGCGCTCCGCCACCATATCGATGAACTCATCCAGGTTGAATATCTCATGCTCCTTTTCATGCCTTACTGAAAGCTCCATCCCGGGCGGCAAATGGCGCCACAGGCGGCCGGACTCCTCCGCGGCCAGCCTCCTGGCCAGCATCTCCATAACGGTGTGAATAGCCTTTTCCGCCAGGTTCTCCGAATCGAAATGCCCAACCCACTGAACTCTCTGGATGAACTGTTTCCGCGTCATCATATGGGGGCTCCTTATAAGATCTTAATTTTTTGCTTTTTGCTCTTTTAACTTTTGCTTTTTGCTTTTCCATTTTTGTTTATCCGCTTCTGATAAAAGTCTAGCAGATGGGCAGCGGGGTTGGAATAGCGTCCTCCCGTTTCTTGACACCGCACTTTCCTGAATTAAGATTTAATCAGGAGGAAAGGCCTAAAAGCAACAAAACAAAAAAGTAAAAAAGACAAAAAGGAGAAAAATCCCATGCCCAAAAAAGTGCTTGACGCATCAGCCGCGTTCCAGGAAGGGCAGCTGCTGTTTCTGGAAAAAAAGATAAAAGAAAGCATAGAGGCATTCACTGACGCGCTTGAGGCCGGGGCGGACCCATTCATGACTTATCTCAGCCGCGGGTCCGCATACCTGCAGATGAAAGAGACCGATCAGGCCATAAGCGATTTCAGCAACGCGATAGAAGCCGGCAACAAAAAGACAAGGCCTTATTTTTACCGCGGGATGGCTTATATGGTGAAAAGCGATTATAAAAAGGCGGCGGAGGACCTGTCCCGGGCTCTGGAACTGGATCCGAAACTTCCGGCGGCCAGGTTCGCCCGGGCCATTACCTACGCGCGGTTGGGAAAACTTGACGAGGCCTCAAACGACCTGAAAGAAACGGTTCCTGAAATGGAAGCGGGGCTGGAGAGATTTGCCGACAACTACGGCATCATAAAGACCGAGATGTGGAAGGTAATGTCTCAGCTTACCGGAGAAGCAGCGGAGGCCGGGGCCCCCGGCCTGGAGCTTACCCCGGAAGAAGTGGAAACCCTGAAGAAATGGCTCGTTGAAGGATAGGATAAAACAAAAGAAAAATAAAAAAACTAGCTGCCCTTTTCCTCGAAAAGCCGCACAAATTTATTGAAGAGGTCGTCCTGGAAGCACATGCTGTTTTTCATGAGATTAAGCGCTTCGAAGGCGGAGCGCTTCTCATGATATGGCCGCGTGGAAGTCAGCGCGTCGAATACATCGGCCAGGCGGCAGATCCGGGCATATAGGAATATCTCGTCACCCGCCAGCCCCATGGGATATCCTGAGCCGTTTTCTTTTTCATGGTGCTGCATGACGATAACGCGGCTTTCCTCCTTAAGGTGGCCGGTTTCGTGCAGCAGCTTATGTCCCTCCTCGGGGTGGGTTTTCATTATCTCCCACTCTTCGCCGGTTAGCAGGCCAGGCTTATTGATGATATCCGAGGGTATGCGCGCTTTGCCCAGGTCGTGCAGGAAGAAGCCGGCCCCCAGCTCATCGTAATTGTGAACTGCTGACCCCCTGAAAAGGGATTTTGACAGCAGAAGGGAAAGCATGCCCACGTTTACCGAATGCGTATAGGTGCAGAAGTCGTGACGCAGGAGCTTTATGAGGTGCGTAGTCATGTCTTCAGAAAAAACGGCATCGACCACATTGAATATCCCTTCCCTGGCCTGGGCTATTTTTTCCGCCTTTGGGTCGGCAAAGAGCTTGCCCATTATCTCCAGGCTGGACCAATAGAGTATCCTTGCCTTTTTCCCTGTCTCCATGCCGCTTGCAACCGCCTCCTTTAGTATCTCGGGGACGATGCTTTCAGGTTCCGCCGGCCCAATATCATCTTCCCCCTGCCCATTTTCCCCCATATGGCGGGCGTGGTCCTTCTCGGGCAGCGGCGGGGCGATCCCCTTCCGGGTATCTATCAAAACTTCCTCGAAGCCGCTTTGCATTATCTTTTCGATCTGCTGCCGGGATTTAAGAAGAAAAGAGCTTTTAAAGAAGGGATGGTTGAGCCATGTTGAAGGCAGGATCACATACATGCCGGGCCGCAGGTGTTCGGGCTTAAGCTTAAGAAGCATGGATATCTCCCTTTCCTCCTCTTTCAAAAGTCTTTTTCTTTATTATCGAAAAATTCCATGAAAACTTTAGAGGAAATTTACCAATAAATAAAATGGGTTACAGGCAAAAATGTAACTAATTAGACCAATTGGATAGGGTTATGTTCCTAGCGGAATTTATTATATATATAAATGGCGGGGGGCGCAGTGATGCAGGACACGGAAATCAAGAACGGCATGACAATCGGAAAAGAGCTAAAAAAGGGGTTTCGAAGTTAATAATCAACTTTAAAAAATTGTTTAAATGCTCTGTTTATAAACGGAATGCCGCCTTTGCCAGGGAAAGCCCTTCCCTCTTGCCAAGAAGAGCGCTTGCGTTCAGGAACTTCCTGTACTCAGGATCCAGCCCGGAGAAGACCACTTCCAATATCTCCGTGGGCATAGCGTCCTGGAGCACTCCCAGAACCACCTCCGCGTGCTGCATGGCCTTTGCCTGGTCTACGCCCGCCTTTCCCGCTATGCGGTTGAAAAACTCCTGGAGCGTAAACGTATCATGCACTGAAACGTCCGACATGACGGAGGCCACATCCTTTGGCATCTGGGATGCCATCTTTTGCGCCCCTTCCGGGCTGATCCTGGCGGCCAGCACAGCGGATACGGCAAGCAACGCCCTTTCCGCTTCCTCCGCGGACACGAAATGGCCTATCTTCTGCACATAGGCAAGCATCTGGGAATATTTCATATCTCCTCCTCTTGATGATTACATACTATCAAAACGGCGGGCAGATACCAAGCGCCGGCAATAGATATTGAGCGGAGGGCGCAGATGCCGTGGGCAGCGGGCAGAGAGCGTATTCGGGATAGCCTGTTTTTTAAAAAGCCGTGTGCTAGCATTTGGTAAATGGTGGAGATAGACGGCAGCATCGGGGAAGGCGGCGGGCAGATATTGAGGACCGCTCTGGCCCTCTCCTGCCTGAAGCAGGCCCCGGTCCGGATCA
>JAKAGP010000065.1 GCA_021825785.1 Nitrospirota bacterium | reverse complement strand
AATGCACATTACCTCTCTGGTCGTCTCTTTGATCTCCATACACATCTCCTTGTGTAAAATTTTATTTATATCTCGACCCTACCCTCAGTTAAAAGGGTCATACTTCTTAATGAGCCGCCTGAAATACCGGTTTGTGAATTGGTCCCGGTTCTTGACCTGGTGTACATCAGATTTCCTATTCGCACAGCGGCCATGATGCAGCCCCCAATCGCATTTACCGCACTGGCCCGCCCCGTCTATATCCAGATAACGGATGCAGAACGGACAGACCTCCGCGCGGATCCCGGAATATTTCAAAATCGTGATATTATCAGACAATCGGTTCCAGACATAGTGCGCGATCGCCGCCGGCCAGGACCTGATTGCCGCCTCGTCATCTTCGTTGAACAGCCAGCCCCCTGATCGGGTGCCTTTGTCCCGCATATAGGATATTAGCTTTTTGTGATATTCGGTCATATCGATATTTCAACTTTCCGTTTGCCGCTTAAATAATTGCATAATTTGTCGTCAGGATTCCATGCCGCGCACTCGCTCTCAATGCAATCTCTAAAATCATCACGCACTTCGGAGGTGTGGGGAAAATAGTTCCTATCTCCATTAGCATTGTACCCCACCCGAATCTTTCTCAATGGACATTTCATGGCCTACCCCTCTTTAATCACTTCCAATGATGTTCCGGGAGACAGTATCACTACCTTGATCCCAGAGAACAGCTCATGACACATGTTCTGCATAGCATCGCTTTGAGCCTGGTTTAAGTCTTCCTGGAAGCGCATGACGATAATATCCCCCGGCTGCACGTTGGCCACTTTGATGTTTTCTATGGGAATTTCAACACCGGTATCGGTTATAAGTTTCATGATGCCTTTTTCACTCCCTTCTGGTAATCTTTGAACTCGCAGGATTTGAATATCGCCCGCTGATTCACCCATCGGGCAAAGTTATTTTGGTATTCATCAGACTTATCATAGGCCATGACATAAGGATCCACACCCAGCTCGTCAAGCATGGTCACCCGGTAGAGATCTTCCTCGGGCGTGGACCAATATCCGATCAGGACATATACCATGATATTGCGCTTGCTTATATGTTTGAGGAGCCTCTGGATCGCCGGGAGAATTGTATCTTTAGGATTATCCCATGCTATTTTGAGCTGTTTTTTAACAAGTTTTCCCCGCTCCGACTCAGGGACGAAAGTGCTCCATACGCCGCCCCCGCGGCGGATGGTTTTCAGGACACTCATTTGCTCATCGGTCATAATCCGAATGTCAAGTCCGTGGAAATTGACCGGCAGATTCCACTTTTTAATGAGTTGGACTGCACTACGCCATTCAGGGTTGGCGAAGAAATTATTATCCAGTACCTCAATCCACTTCCCCCGGGGGTTGAGATCCATAGGCTCGACTGCACGAATTGATCCCTCTTTATCACCGACCACACAAAACGGACACCGCCTGATACAACCGCGGGAGAAATACTGAATTGAATAATTGCAGGATGGATACAGACTATAGTCGGGGGTGCTGACCGCTTCGATCTCCGCCGGCAGAACAGTTGTCAGATCAAAACCAGTTCCGCCGCATATCATGTCATTTGTCACCATGGACCCATCGGAAAAGGTGAATATCTTCGAAGCATACACTTGATCGTAGTGCCCCCGGAGGAGTGGGATATACGGATCTACAGCATGCCCCTGTTTCCTGTGCCAGGCTGAAATCTTCATGAGAGCGAGGTTCGGGAACCTCCCGTCAATGTCATATATGCCTATTTTCATCGAAATATCTGACTGTACTCCCGCTGATTCTCGGCCACCGGTATCGGTCGGGTTCGGTCGCGCCTCCATGCCTCCAGCTCCGCTCCAAAATCTTCGGCCGGCACCCCCACATACAGCGTCCCGTTCACGGTCGCCAGGGGCCGCCCCCCGCGGTCGGTGCCCGCCGGGGTCCCGGACCGGTCAATGTACTCGATGTCCCGTTTATGGACGCCCGCCGTGCGGTCCGCCTCTTGCTGGTCCTCCCGCTGCCGGATCCGCTCCCGCTCCTCGTCCAGCTCGCGCTTGAAATCATCTGGAAGATATTGCTCCATGTCCTTGGTATTTTTATATTCGATGCGCCCCGTATCCTCGTTATACGACTCGGCCTCGGGATGAAATCGCACCAGGTGAGCCTTATTCCAGGGATGGGCCGGGGTACATAACCGCCACTGCGCCTGCCGATATCCGACGTTATTCTTACCCTGCCAGACGGCAATATCAGTATGCGGGTCTTTTATACCCCTGCTGGATAGGCTGTCATCGTCCTCGCCGCCCACCATTTCCATGGGAATAAGCCGGGCCACGCGCCCCTGGTGGGCTTGACACCACGGGCAGGTTCCGCCGGTGAAAATCATGTACACGGCCTTGGACTGGTCACGCATGCTGTGCATGGCCTGGTCTTCGTAGGCGGCCATCTTCCCCTGTTCGTGGATCATGGCCAATTCGGTATTGGCCACCCTCCTCCAGTCCCGGAGCAATGCCTGTGCCGTATACTGTTTCAGGTCCGGATTCTCGTCCTTCATCCAATAAAGATTGCTTGCCAGCTCCTGCGGGGTCAGCCCCAGCTTGTCGGCCTTGACCACCTGCTGCCGGATAGCCTCTCGCACGTCGTCCTTGACCCCCTGGACGTATTGCGCGGCCCCCGCATACGCCCTGGTTATGGTCTTCTCAATCTCTTTATTCACCCGCCTATGGCTCGAGGCCTCGCTAAACGTCCGCGGCAGGGGTCCAACCTCATGCTCGACTTGCTCATAGCTCTTTTTCCCGTACTCATGGACCCGCTTCTGTTGGTTCTCGGCCTCGGCGCTGGCCAGGGCTAGCAGCACCCCTTTGACGGCCATTTCCTCGTTAACCCCGTTCAGATAGGGGCGCATGTACTGGACCACTTGGTCTTCGAACTTATCCCATTGACTCTGGGTCATGGGCCGTCCCTTTTTATACAGGTTCATGCCCCGGACGGTGAACGGTTTCGGATGCAGGTGTTTTCCTATGTACCCCCGGATCTTGTCCACCAGGCCGGAGAGGATACCCTTGGAAAGCTGTTCCGGGGGCTTGACCGCCATATTCTCGGGGTCGGGGATCCCCAGGTTGCGGACGACGCCGTGAAAAACATTCAGAATGACCGCGGATATATAGGCAGACAGGTCATCGGCCAGGTCCTCCAGATATTTCAGGGAATCATCTTCATGGGGATGGTTATCGATCATGCCGATAGCAGTTCCGGATTTTGATAAATGTTCCCAGCATACTTATAATGCCGGGAAGCAAAATGTTGATCAAAAATATATGAGGTTATTTCTGTAAAACCATAGGCGGCTATATCCTCATGCCATATGACAGCAAGCCCCTTGTCAGTATCAAAACGTTGAATGATATCACCCTCGTAAATCTCCTCACCGTCTTTATCTTTCAACCCCGTGAACTGCATGACCCGGCAACCTTTATGGATCATCCGTGAAAACTCCGAAAAATCCTTTATATCCCATTCCGTGATACACGGGAAATAATGCATCTCTCGGTTATCCCAGACACGTAATTTTAATTCTTTGGTAGATGCGCTATTCATTAAATTATTCTCCCTTTCAATGCCGGATCCCGCGCTCCATCAAATTATAGGAATAATCATATATGTCCCGCGCCTCTCGCGCTACAAACATGATCGCTCGATCGATGGTCAGTCCCCGGCTCTGGGCGATGCAATCAATGTCCGCCCGCGGATACCACATGAGACGGACCATGTGCTCAACCCGTTCGGCCGCGAAATAAACCGCCTGAGCATGAAGATTATAGGTGAGGATTGAGTCCTCCAGGAGCCGGGTCACGACCTCTTGTAATTCCGGGGTATCGAACTTGTCCAGAAAATAGACGGTCGGCAGGTCATCGCCCAACATCGTCGGCGGGATATTGCGCATTGATGGAATTTGTTGTGCGGGCATTGGTCTAATACCTCCCTTCCGGTAGCCGAATCTTTTTGTAAATCTGGATCCATTCCTTATACGTGTCGTACAGGTCCGCGAAATACCGGTACTGCGCCTTCATCCGGTCCAGTCTGGCCGATTCCTCATGGAGCATGAACTTGATATGCTTGAACTTGTCCGATTTGACGATGCCCACGGCCTCCAGCACGTCCTCGGTCAGGTCGCAGGCCATCTTGTTGGTAGCCTGGTTGTAGGCTTGCTCCAATTGTACCGCCTCGGTGCCGGCCAGCAGCTTTAATTCGGTAAGGACCTGAATATTGACGGCCAGCTTAAAAAGCTGGTCGTCAACATCGGTCGATCCCGCGATAACCTCAGTCGGATTCTTGACCAGGACCAGTTTGTGCTCCTGCTCCTCGATCTGCTTGATGAGATTTTCAAGGGACTGGATCATCGGTCTACCAGTTCCAATTTGGCTTTGGGCTTGGAAGCCTGGGAATCCTCTTCATCGCCCCCGGGCGCGGATCCTGTAACGGGCTGAGATTTTGATTCATCGATTTCCCGTTGCTTCGCCATCGCCTCATCGAAAATCCGGAACTGGTTCTCGAGCTTCTCCCGGTGCTCAGCGCTCATGTGCGAATACTCGCAAAATACCGGAGTTTCGTTAAAATCGGCCAGGGTATACCGCTGATTGAGGGTATCCAGAATCACCCAGTTCATGATCCGCATGGTCCGGATGACAGCCTCGACCTGCTCACGTCCCCCGGATCCCAGAGCCGGGAAGTGCTCGACCGACCACCCGCGGTTGGGGGACAACATCTGCAGGAACAGCTCACCCTGGCGCTCCAGTAACCACGCGGTGAGTCCGCCATGTCCCAGCCAGAAGGCAAAAACAAAATCGTTTTTTTTCAGTTTTTCCACAGTACAATCTCCTTTTTGTGTTTATGATGCAGGGTGATCCCCGGTTTCTATTA
This sequence comes from Nitrospirota bacterium, assembly GCA_021825785.1. Next base: position 3,070 of record JAKAGP010000065.1, on the reverse strand, counting down.
TTGCTGCCTGCAGATAGCGCGCGGCATCAGTTCCGCCGGGGATCATAACAAATAGTTTGGTAACTATAGTGTTTACTTGCTGTTTGGTGATTCGGGCCATGCCCAGGCTCTGCCATTTACCGCCGGACCGCTCAATATCCAGTAAAAATGTCACCAGGGACACAAACCCAACCATGGTCTCGGCGTACAAAGTGCCATCAATATGCTCATGGGCGTCGATAATAGCCGCTAAAACTGGTTTCGGATCTGCCATGGTACACTCCTTAAAATTCCGGTAACTCTCTCCGCGCCGGTTGCCGTTAAGTGCTTGGGCGCGGAGGGAGGCAGGTAAAACCTGGTCACTGTAAATTCCTGCGTTTGATCCCCGGAGTCTTGGTATGTCCGGGATCTGGGCGCGGATAGGATCGATCCTACTCTGGTGATGCCATATCTCGCCAGGGCACTGAATTGATATTATCTCACACGTTGCCGCACGTCTCTCCGTGCTGCCGCGCCTTTTCGCTCTGAGCGGATAGCGGGGGTCGAACCCGCGACACCCTGCTTGGAAGGCAGGGACTCTCCCATTGAGCTATATCCGCAATGCATACTTCAATTATCCTGATTCAATATGATTACCGGGCCGTCCGGTTGAACTAAACCCGGGTGGATGCCTTCCTGCCGCGCTAGTGGTTTTGGGCAGATCACACAGGGGTCAGGATAGACCACACTATCAAAAGTATTCTGATAATATGTTTTTTCAGGTTCAAAAGGACGGCACTTTATAAGTCCACTCAGCCCACGACCTATAATGACATCAACTCGATTTGCACAATTCCGGCAGGTATCGATCGACACGATATGACTCATATCTTATCCCCCATCATGCGTAACCCCTTGATATATTCCACCAGACCGTCCAGGCTGTCACGCAGCTCAAGGTGGTGCCCACCATGCGCCAGAATATCGTCCCGGAACCGCTCCTGGTCCTTGCTCAACGTGTCGCCCCCCACCTTGACCTCAATCCAGAGCGTTGTCCCGCACTTGACCGCGGTCATGTCCGAGGCCCCGGGGTAGGTGTGCCGCCCGCTCTTGCTGCGCCCCTCGACGTTCGGGTACACGAACCACCCGGACCATTCCAGAAACTCGGTGGCCATCTTCATAAGCGCAGTATGATTGGTCATGACAGCTCCCGGGCCAAGGTCATGAGAATGGTCTTTGCCGTGTCCAGTTGGGAGAGTACCGGCAGCACGTCTACCAGCGACTCAGGGTGCTTTGACAGCTTCCGGACATCTCCTTTTATGATCAGCAGGGTCCGTGCCATAACCTCCAACTCGATTTGAATTTCGGGTATTGTCATAGTTCGCGCCCCACTAAAAGAGTCCGAGCGCGGATCGGTGTTTGGGCCTTCCCGAGGTCGTCCAGAGCCTCATCAAGCGCTCCATCCATATCACCGCCAGCACTACCAGCGTCCCCGCCCCCCATAGGGCCATTATCTTGATCGTCTTCCACATCACCATAACCTCCCATGTCGTCATCGACCTCAGGCGCTCCCTGGTCTTGGTTTTGAGTCTTCATCTGAACGAACTGCAGATAGGTCGGGTCCAAAATCACCTGACCCATCCCATCCGGGAGCGGCGGCAGATCGTCCTCGGCCCGAATCTCGTCCACGGTCATATACGTTTTGACCCGCTCAGACTTATTTTTCTGTTCGAACTCGCGGTCTTTCGGGTCCAGGCCCGTAAACTCGAAGATATACTGGTCGGCCCATCCGCCCATTCTCAAGATCTTGTTATTGACATTGGCATGGGTCCCCAGCAGGTCGATCAGCCCCCGATCCTTTGAAAACTGCTGGCGATCGGCAGAGTTCTCGGTCAGCGCATTGGTCGTGGAGAAAAACTTGAGTCCGGCCTCCATGAGATCGAACCCGAATATTGACCCGGTAAGGCTGGCAGTGAACTCAAGGAATTTCTGATATTCCATGTCCCGATTGGATTTCAGGAAGTCCAGGACGCTCACCCTCCCGTTCAACATCGGGATCCGGTAGGCCCCTTGGACCCCGGAGAAATTGGCCAGCCATTCCTCCTGCAGGTCTTTCAGCGCGTCCGTATCAAAATCCCCTGACTCGAACGCCAGACCTATTTTGGGGATCGTGGCACCGTTAAATGCCTGGGAATTATAGGCCAGAGCGAACAGGAAGGCGGTGATCACGTTCATCGCCTGCTCGGTGCACGAATAGCCATACCCAGCATACCGAACGTCCACCCGCTTGCTCATGAAGTCGAATATGAGGTCCTTTTGCCGGAAGGCGGCGCACAGCCGGCCGTCGATTTCCTGGACGAACCGTATCTCTTCTTTGGGCGGGAGGTTATCGATCTTTGACTGGGCCAGCTTCTCGCTGAACTCGTCGTTCATCATAATAGCCCGGGGGTCAAAGTCCGATTCAGTCCCGCGGTAGCCGCCGGGGACCACCCGTTTGATAGTAGCCCCGTCCACGGCCCAGAAGTCTACGAGCCGATCCCGTTTGTCCCGGCGCAGTTCAATGGCCACTTTGTCGATCGTATAATACTCCCTGGTCGTTTTCTGCATCACATCGAGCAGATTATCCTCCCGTTCTATGGCCTCCGGGAAGTCATTGCGCCCGGTGTTATAAAACCACTCTTCCAGCCAGGCCATTTCCTTTCTTTGATCCTTGGTCGGGTTTTTCTCCTCGTTTTTCATCCGTATCCGGAAACCTGGCTTCTCCGTATCCTTTGAAGATTGCGAGAACGCGCGGATCTGCCGGCAGCGGGTATTAATGATCGTGGATATGATCGGGTTCCGCTCCTCGCACTTCCGGAGCTTGTAGTCGGGGATGTAACTGAACTGCTCTTTTATCCCCCGGCTGGTGTATAATTCCAGTTGGCTTTCCAGCAATGCTTTCAGCGGCAGCATGCTGGTCCCGCCGGCGGTCCCCGGGCTTTTACCGTCTCCCTTTTCTGCCTTCAGCATCCCGAGATGGCCCACCAATTGATCGAGGCTGATGTTTAAAAACTTCGCTGTCCGTTCGAGTTGTTCCTGATTTTCCATTGTTACCGCCTGCCTAATATTACAC